>JASHTT010000394.1 GCA_030040415.1 Streptosporangiaceae bacterium
CCGTGCCAGAGGCCGTATTCCAGCCGGTAGAAGCCGGTCCAGTGCGGGCTGTTGATGCCGACGGCGTCTGCCCGGCCGTCTATCTCGGTGTCGTAGTTCCCGAACGCGTCGTACGCGGCTCCCAGCGTCTCGTACTGCAGATGCGCGGTCAGCCACTCGCGCTTCGCTGTCGCCAGGTTGCCGGCGCGCACGTCGGCCGCCAGCTCCGCGGTCTGCTTGGCGAGCACCTGCAGGCCGGCCTCGGTGTACGTCGCGTACTCCTTGGCCAGCGGGTACAGGTCGTTGTACGTGACCGGGAGGATGGCCGGCTGGCCTTTCGCGTGGCCACCCACGGTGACCGTGGGCCCGGTGAACGGGTCGGAGTTCTCCACTTCGCAGAGGAACGCGTACTTGCCAGACCCGACGTCGAGGGCCATCGGTGCGGTGGTGCCCGGCCCGATGTTGTCGAGTTCGTCGTACACGGCGCCGTTGGCGGGGTTGGTCAGGTCGACCTCGGCGCCGTAATTCGCGTCGTTGGTGACCTCAAACGTGTGCCAGCCGGGCTTCGCCAGATGCCACGCGGGGCCACACGTTGCGTCGGTGAAGGAGATCGCGGTCGACGAGGAGGAAGCGGGCGGGGCTGAACTACCACATGCCGTAACTGCTAGTGCGATCGCCGAGCTGGCGGCAGCGGCGAACAGGCGTCTGGTACGCATTGCCTTCCCGGGGGTTATGGGGCGGAGCAAACAGTACAGCTAGCCTAGGCGCGCCGGAACGGGCTGTTGAGATCCCAAGGCGCTCTGGACGCAACGTTCACCTGCCGATTACTCCGCAGCCACCGAACGGACGAATCGGGCGTCGGCCCGGCGGCTAAACCCTGCAGACGGCTCTGGTCGGCCGCGAGCGCACCACCGTCACTCTTCGTCGAGCGTCAGCGACACGGAGTTGATGCACCACCGTTGGTCGGTCGGCACCGGGTAGCCCTCGCCCTCGAACACGTGCCCGAGGTGACTGTCGCAGGCAGCGCATCTGACCTCGGTGCGTACCCGGCCGAAAGACCGGTCCTCGATCAGCACGACAGCGTCGTCCTTCGTCGGCTGATAGAAGCTCGGCCAGCCGCACCCGGAGTGGAACTTCGCGGTCGAGCGGAACAGTTCGGCCCCGCATGCCCGGCAGCGGTAGACCCCGGGTGTCTCCGTGTCGGTGTACTCGCCGGTGAACGGCGCCTCTGTGCCGGCTTGGCGGAGCACGTGGTACTCCTCTGCGGACAGCCGGTCCCGCCACTCGCCCTCTGACAGCTCTACCTTGTCCATGCTGGCGAGATTACCCGGCAGGCTGCCGGGGGCGTGCCGCCAGGGGACGTCCCTTAGCGGTCCTCGGGGCCAGGCTCGACGCAGAAGACGTTGCCTTCCGGGTCGTGCATCACGACGCGGCCGTCGAACCGCTGCACAACCTCGGCGCCGAGACCCTCGAGCCGGGCCACCTCCTGCGCCGTGGTCGATGGCGGGCGCAAGTCGAAGTGCATGCGGTTCTTGGCGGTCTTCGGCTCGGGAACCCTGGTGAACCACATGTTCGGGCCGCCCCAGCCCGCTGCCTCGACGTAGGCGCTGTCAGCTGTGGCGTCCTCGTCCACGTCGGTGCCGAGTACCGCTGCCCAGAATCCCGCGAGGGTCAGAGCGTCGGTGCAGTCGAAAGTGACCGACTTGATAACGCAGGCCATTAACGGAGCATAATGTGGCCGCTCGCTCCCTCCGCCGGTAAAACTTCTACTGACTTTGCTCGTCTGGTTAGCAGGAAGGGGCACCGGATGGGGCGAAGCGGAGGCCTGCTTGAGCGGGGCGACGTCGTAGCGGCGATGGGTCGTCTGCTCAGCGGCCTAGCGGCCGGGAGTTCCGGTGCCCTGTATGTGCTCGGTGACGCCGGGCTTGGCAAGACGTCGCTGATCGACAGGGCCTGCGAGCTTGGCCGGGCACGCGGCCTGGCTGTCGGCTTCGCCCGCGGTCATCCGATGGAGACGACGCTGCCGTTCGGCCTGCTCGCCCAGGCGCTGGACGGCATCGGCGGCCGCGCGCAGCTCGGCCTGGACGATACGGCCCCGTCCAGTCCCCAGGACCGCGCCGCCAGGTTCTACGGCGTGCTGCGGTGGGTGCAGGAGCGGTCCGGCGCCGGCGTCCTGCTCGCCTTCGACGACTTGCACTGGGCAGACGCTGACTCGCTGGCCCTCATCTCGTTCATAGCCAGGCGGGCTGACGCCGAAGCGCTCGGCATTATCGGCTGTGTGCGCCCCTGGCCGCCCGAGGCAAGCCAGACGATCGCGGCGCTGGAGCACGAGGGTCACGGCACCGTCATGCAACTCGCGCCGCTGAGCGAGGCGGCTTCCGGACAGCTGCTGGAGCGCAGGGTCGGGCACTCGCTGCCGTCGGCGGTGACTCGGCGGGCGTTCGAGCTGTGCGCCGGGAACCCGCTGCTGCTCGGTCAGCTCGCGATGGCGATCGGCAAGGGCGAGGTACTGCCGGCCGCCGCCGTGACCGGGCTGGCGGCGTTTGGCCAGGGCGTGCTGCTGGCGAGGTTCGCCGGGCTGCCGTCCGTGGGGATGCGCTGCGCGCGGGCCGCGGCAGTGCTGGGAACCAGTTTCCTGCCCGAGGTCGCGGCGCAAGTGGCCGGGCTTGCAGGAGCTGAGGCGGATACTGCGCTCGAGGCGCTCGGCCGGTCCGGGCTGATCAGCCAGGGTCCGGGCGCCACGGCCGACTTCGTGCACCCGCTGTTCCGCCAGGCGCTGTATGACGACCTGGCCGGCCCGGTGCGTACCAGGCTCCACGCGACGGCCTTTGCCATCTTGCGGGACCGCGGCATGGAGGCGCAGGCCGCCGAGCACGCGGTGCTGGCCGGGCTGGTCGGCGACCGGGATGCCGTCGCGGTGCTCGAGCGGGCCGGGCTCGCTGCCCGCCGGGCTGGGGCGCTGGCGACCGCGGTGACCCGTTTCGACGAGGCGGTTGCCATGGCTGCCGACCGGCCGGACGTGCCGTTGCTGCTGGCGCAGGCAGAGGCGCTGGTTTCGGCCGGGCAGGCAGATCGTGCTGTGTCGGCTTACCTCGGACTGCTCGCCCGTGCCGATGTCGACGGTGACAACCGGGTAATGGTGCTGTGGATGCTGGCCAGGGCGCTCGTCATGCGTGGTGACGGCGATGGTGCTGCCGTGCGCTTCGCCGAGGCCGCCGCGCAGGCCAGAACGCGGGATCCGCGGACCGCGGTGGAGGTGCTGCTCGATGACGCGTACGCCGGGCTGCTGGCCGCAGGGCCGGCCGGGGCGCTGCCGGTAGCAAGCCTGGCCCGGGAGCTAGCCGCGCAACTAGGCGGTGAGCTGAAGGTACGGGCAGACGCTAGCTGGGGTCAGATAGCCATGCTGGCCGGCGACACCGAAGGGATGGTGGCGGCAGAGGCCGCCGCGCCATGGCGGCAGCCACGCTTGGCCACGGAGTATGACACTGGCTCCACGGTTGAGGTCGGCGGCTGGGGCAAGATCAATGGCTTTGCCTATTGCGCGCGGCTCGTCGAGCGCTTCGACGAGGCGCACCGCGCGTTTACGCTCGCCCGGGCGGCTGCGGACCGGGCACGCGACCCGGTGGCTGTCGCGACCCTGGCTGTGGGCCACA
>JASHTT010000395.1 GCA_030040415.1 Streptosporangiaceae bacterium
GCTGTTCGCCATCATCTTCTTCTGGACGCCGCCGCATTTCTGGGCGCTCGCGCTGAAGTACCGTGACGACTACGCGGCGGCGCACGTGCCGATGCTGCCGGTCGTCGCCGGGCCGCAGGTCGTCGCCCGGAAGATCGTGACTTACTCCTGGGTGATGGTCCTCACGACGCTCGCCCTGACCCCGTACGCCGGGCTTATCTATGGTTGCTGCGCTGCGGGCCTCGGTGGCTGGTTCCTGATCGAGGCGCACCGCCTGCGGGCCGGGATCGCCGCAGGAGCCGCGCCCGCGCCGATGCGGCTGTTCCACCTGTCGATCGTGTACCTGACACTGCTCTTCGCCGCGGTGGCGGTGACTTCTCTGCTGCCCTGGCACCGCTGGTTATCCGCGCCCGGCACCCGGCTAGGCTCGGCAGGAAGTGAAAATTACGCGCCTTTGACTTGTCCGTAGCTGCGATGGGGCCAGACTTACCGCATGGGTTGGACTCGACGAACGTTCCTCGGCAGGGCCGCGGCGGCGGCAGCCGTGCCGGTTGCGGTGGCTGCGGGGGCGAAGATAGCCAGCTCGCAGGGCTCGCCACAGAAACACCGCGTTGCCGGCCACGCGATCGGCCAGTCGACGGCCCCGAGCCGCAGCGCCACGGTTGCCGAGAACTCGCTGCCGGGTGACCCGCACTGGTGGATCAAGCACCTGGCCAGCAACGACGACACGATCGGCGGGTTCGCCGGCCAGGCGAGCGTGCGCCGCGGTGACACGCTCGATCTCTACGTGTCCACCACGGCGCCGCACTTCAGGGCTACCGCGTTCCGGATGGGCTGGTACCAGGGCGACCTGGCCAGGCAGGTGTGGAAGTCGCCGTGGGTCCGCGGGCACCGGCAGCGGACAGCCGAGTTCATCGAGGACACGCGCACCATCCAGGCCAGATGGGACGTCTCGCTGCGGGTCCCGACCGATGACTGGCCGGCTGGTGCCTATCTGTTCCGGCTCGACACCGATCAGGGTCAGCGCTACGTCCCCGTCACCGTGCGCTCGGAAGACGTCAAGGGCGCCGTGGTGCTGAAGCAGGCGGTGCCGACCTGGCACGCCTACAACACCTACCACGACTACGACCTCTACATGGGGCCGGGCAGCAGCTACGACAACAGGTCCTACGTGGTCAGCTTCGACCGGCCGATCAGCTACGACGGGGCCTACTTGTTCATGGTCTACGAGCGGAAGCTGATCAACCTCGCGGAGAAGCTCGGCTTGCCGCTCGCGTACCTGACCGCGATGGACATCGCCGCCGGCCAGCACACGCTGGAGGGTGCGAGCGCGCTGATCTCGCCAGGTCACGACGAGTACTGGTCGCCGCCCGAGCGCGCGGTCGTCACCGCGGCCCGGGACCAGGGCGTGAACCTGGCGTTCCTCGGCGCCAACGCGATGTTCCGCCGGACCAGGCTGCAGCCATCGCCGCTCGGCAACGACAGGCAAGTCGTCTGCTACAAGACCAGCTACGAGCTCGACCCCATGTACGGCAAGCACAACGACCTGGTCACCAGCGACTGGCGAGAGCCACCCGACCCCGACCCTGAATCGTCGGTGATCGGCACCATCTACGAGGGTTTCCCGACGAACGCCCCCTACGTGGTGCACGAGCCGGGCGCGTGGATGTTCAAGGACACCGGGGTGCGCAGGGGGACGAGCTTCCCCGGGCTCGTCGGCATCGAGTACGACCGGGTCAACCCGGCGTACCCGATCGAGCGGCCGATCGAGATCGTCGCGCACTCGCCGCTGGTCTGCGACGGTGTCAGCAGCTTCTCCGACTCGGCTTACTACACCCACAAGGGCGGTGCCGGCGTGTTCAACGTCGGCACAATGAACTGGGTCGAGGCGTTTGCGCCGCCGCTGTACCACTGGGGCCTGACCAAGGCCGCCGAGCGGTTCACCAAGCAGGTCACGACGAACGTCCTCAAGGCGTTCGCCGACGGCCCCGCCGCGCACAAGTATCCGGCACATGACAATCTCGCTTCGATGGACGAGTACGCCGGTGATCCGCTGACTTCGCTGCCGACCACCCAGTAACCCGGCGCCGCGCATGGCTGCGCGTCCGTGGCCGAGTTGCGGCGGAGTTATTGTGGACTGACGCGGGGGTGTCGGCTCAGACAGGGTGACGCGAATGCGCAGACTCGGTTCAAGGCAGCGATGGGCAGTACCCGTAAGTGCGGTCGCAGTCGTGGGGATCGTGGTAGGAGCCACCGCGGCCGCCAGCGCCAACTCGGCGCCGTCACTGCCGGCCCGCACCGCAGCGCAGCTTCTCGCCGAGGTCGCGCAGGCCTCGGCCAGGCCGCTCGGGCCGTTGACCGCCACCGTCCAGGAGAGTTCGAACCTCGGCCTCCCGTCGCTGCCGACCACCGGCAACGGTTCCGCAGGCCCGCTCGACACGCTGGCCGGCGGCCAGGAGACGGTCAGCATCTGGTACCTGAACCAGCAGCATGTCAGGATCGCGGTCGCCACCCCCATGCAGGAGAGCGACGCGCGCCTTGACGGCCGCACGCTCTGGCTGTGGAACAGCAAGACGCAGACCGCCACGCGCGTCGTGCTTCCCAATAACGGGAACGTGGCAATCGGGCGGCAACTGCGTTTGCGCGCGCGCGGTGCCGTGGGCACATCGGTGCCTGGCACGCCACTGGCCGCTGCGCGGCAGCTGCTCAGCCTGGTCGGCCCCACAACCGTGGTCGGCGTGCAGCGCAACGTCACTGTCGCCGGGCGACCCGCGTACCAGCTGTCCCTGGCGCCGAAGAGCAACTCCTCGCTCATCGGCAGGGTGCTGATCGCGATCGATGCCAGCAGGCACATCCCGCTGCGGCTCGAGGTGATCCCGCGTGGGCCATCGAGCCCGGCGTACGAGATCGGCTTCACCGCGCTGACGTTCGGCCCGCCCGCCGCGTCGAACTTCACCTTCACCCCGCCGCCCGGCGCCAAGGTCAAGAAGGTCACCGCGTCCGGCGGGCTGCCCGCCGGCCTGGGTCTCGGCGCCCTGCTGCACGGAGACTTCGTCGGCGGCCCCATTGGCTCGACCGGATCTGCCGCCGTGCTCCCGTCTATCCCGGCTGGGCCGGCCACCAGGTCGCTGCGCGCGATTATCCGCCGCACTCGGCTGAACGCTCTGCCCAAGGCCCAGCGACTCAGGGTCCTCAAGATCCTCCGCGCGAGAGTCGTGGCGCTGCCACACTCGTCGAAGTCGAAGACCGTCGTCTGGCCAGCGAGCCCGATCCCGGCTCGTCTGCCGGCCGGCGTCGGCGCACCGACAGTGCTCGGCACGGGCTGGCTGTCGGTCCTGGCTACGTCGCCGAACCGGAGCGTCGCGGCCATGGTCCAGCAGTTGCTCACCGGGACGGGGGTCGCCACGCCCTCAGCGTCTTCCGGCGCGCAGATCTCCAGCGGGACCACCAGCCCGAGCGGGAACGCGGTGTTCGTCGGAACGCCAGTTACCGGTGCGGTGCCGATCGGACCCGACCTCGGTGTGCTTCGCGCGCTGCTCAAGGCGATGACGCCGGTGCACGGTAGCTGGGGGAGCGGCAGGCTGCTGCGGACGAGCCTGCTGTCGGTGCTGGTCACCAGCAACGGCCGGATCCTGGCCGGGGCCGTGACGCCCGCCGTGCTATACGCCGACGCCGCGCTGCCGGCCAAGTGAGCGTACCGGGGCGCGGCTTCCGATGAGCTCGCCAGCGTCGCCGGAGGAAGTGGCCTTCGGCCGGTCAGGGTCCCACTGGGACGCGGTGCCACTCGATGACGCCGCCCGGAGGAGCACCTCGGCGGTCGGACCCTGGACTGAGACCTCGGGAGCTGCCACTGCTAGCTCGGCGTATGCGATCGCCAGCAGCGGCCTCACCAAGCAGTTCCGCAGCGGCCAGCTAGCCGTCGACGGCGTCGACCTGGCCGTGCCCGCAGGCTGCGTCTACGGCTTCCTCGGTCCGAACGGATCCGGCAAGACAACGACGATCCGGATGCTGCTCGGCCTGATCACGCCCACCAGCGGCAGCCATGCGATGCTCGGGTTCCCGATGCCGGGCGGGCTCGCCGACGCGCTGCCGCGGGTCGGCTCGCTGGTCGAGGGCCCGGCGTTCCATCCGCACCTGTCCGGTGCGGAGAACCTGGCCAGGCTGGACGCCGCCGATCGGACGGCTGACCGTCGCACCGTGGACGAGCGGATCGATGCGGCGCTGGACCGCGTCGGCCTGCTCGCGGCCGCTGACAAGCACTATCGCGCGTACTCGCTCGGCATGAAGCAGCGGCTGGCGATCGCCACCAGCCTGCTCCGCCGCAGAGAGCTCGTGATCCTCGACGAGCCGACCAACGGCCTGGATCCGCAGGGCACCCGCGAGGTGCGCGCGCTGATCCGCAAGATCGCCGCCGACGGCACCACGGTGTTCGTCTCCTCGCACTTGCTGGCCGAGGTGGAGCAGGTCTGCACGCACGTCGGCGTGATGGCGACCGGGAAGCTCGTCTTCCAGGGCACGCTGGAGCAACTGCGCGGCGGCCAGCCTGGCCGCGTCCTGATCCGGACTCCGCAACCCGAACTAGCCGCCAAGATCCTGGGCGGGCTGGGCCTGGCCGGCGTGCAGGAGTCCGGCAACGAGGTGAGCGCGGAGCTTGGTGACATGCGGCCCGAGGAGGTCTGCGAACGGCTGGTACTCGGCGGCGTGCCGGTGGCCGGGCTGGAGACACCGAGGCGGAGCCTGGAGGACGAGTTCGTGCACCTGACCGGCGAGGGCTTCGATGTCGGCTAGCCCTGTGGTGCCAGCCCTGCGCGACCGGCCTGCTGGGAGACAGCCGGCCCCGGTTAGTGCCGTTCCCTCCTGGTTGAGATTTTTCACCTCCGAGTTGCGGCTGGTGTTCTACCGCCCGCGCAACATCGCGCTGCTCGGCGTGCTTGCCTTCATCCCGCTCGCGATCGGCGTGCTGTTCAAGCTCACCGTGAACAACGCCGCGGCGGGCGCGCCGCCGTTCTTCAACCAGGTCGCCGGGAACGGGGTGTTCCTGTCGCTCGCCGTGCTCGTGCTGATGCTGTCGCTGTTCCTGCCGCTCGCGATCTGCGTGGTCGCTGGCGACGCGGTCGCGGGGGAGGCCAGCCACGGGACGCTGCGCGGGCTGCTGACGGTGCCGGCTGGCCGGACCAGGCTGCTGGCGGTGAAGTTCAGCGCTGTCGTGGTGTTCGCGCTGGCGGCGTGCATCCTCGTGGTCGGCGTCGCGCTGCTGGTGGGTGTGATCTTGTTTCCGGTCGGTCAGGTGACGCTGCTCTCGGGCACGACGGTGCCGCTGGCAGACGGCCTGTTCCGGGTTCTCATCGTTGCGCTGTACGCGAGCGTGGGGATGGCGGCGATCGGCGCGGTCGCGCTGGCTGCGTCCACGCTGACCGTGCACCCGGTCGGTGCGATCGCGGCGGCCCTGGTGTTCGTGCTCGCTAGCGAGATCGCCGACGCCGTGCCGCAGCTATCGGCCATGCACCCGTTCCTGGTGTCGCACTTCTGGCTGAGCTGGGATGGCCTGTTCCGCACTCCGGTCGACCTGTCCGGGGTCGAGCACGGGCTGTTGTCGTTCGTGCTCTACATCGTGATCTTCGTCGCGATCGCCTGGGCCCGGCTGACCTCGGCGGACATCACCAGCTAACTGCCGGCGCTCGGTACACGCGCAGCGCCCGGAGGCGGAGCTACGCGAACCGCGCGTCCACGCAAAAAGAACAAACCTCGCAAAATTTTCGATCCGCCATTCATGGGTGCGCGGTTACTGGTGCCATAGCGCCAGTAGGCGCACACCCACGGTTGGACGAAGATCGATCGAGGCCGTCTAGTGCCTGGTTTATCCGGATCTGGGTGCGCACCCAGTCCGGGCTATCAACCGCGGGTCATTTGACGAAGCTGCCCCAGCCCTGCTCGATCGTGATCAGGCCCTCTTCCTTCAGCAGCTTCAGCGCCCGCAGCGCCGTGTTCCGCGAAACACCGTAGGCGTTGCAAATCTCCGTCGCGCTGGGGACCTGCTCCCCGCTCTTCAACTCGCCGGCTTCGATCCTGGCCCGGATCCCTTCAGCTATCCGCTTGTAGGGGGCGGTCGGCTCGCGAGGCATAGATCACGTTAACAACCCGGCCAGTTCGCACAGCGCCCAGTATTGGCCGGGTGACTCACACTGATGCAAGCTAATGTAAGATAGAGTAGTAACCACCAAGGAACGAGATTGAACTCAACCGTGGGAGGTCCGATGGAACCGAGCTATCCGCAAGAGCGTCTCAGCCGGCCCGACGATGACGACGAGCCTGTCGGTCAGCCCGACGACGACCAGCCTGTCGATCAGCCCGACGACGACGGCGAGCCTACCGCCGCGCTGAGCCGCAGCGAGGCGTCCGAGCTTGCCGACCTGAAGTTCCACTGGGACGAGGCGTACCGGATCGACTGGGCCGACGGCGTCTACCGGGCAGCGCGCATCGGCCAGCCGTCCGTCGTTCTGACCTCGGAGAGCTGCGAAGATTTGCGCCAGCAAATCCGCGACGACTACGCAACCTGGCAGCTGAGCAGGTTGCACGACAGCTCGTCGCTCTAAGAGTGCCTGTTCTGCGAGCCGTGCGCTCCAAGAGCGGGAAGCGTGCTTAGCAGGCCGCCCGGCGGGGCTCGCGACACAATACTCAACGCCGTGAACCGTGACTCTGCAATGCCGACAATGTCGCCCGACGAGGGCGTGACGCATCCCTGGCTACCTGCCCCGGATGAGTCGGAGGAGTTCATGTGGTACGCAGCGGCTGGCGATCCCGGTGACCAAGTCTGCTACCGGCAAGTCCGTGGCTGACATCTGTCACCTTGAGTTGCACGTCCATGTATACGACCAGCGAGGTAACAAGATAGCCAGGGACTGTATATGGCCTTGCGCAAGCCAGAAAGACGTTGACGATTGTTACGACGCAGCGCTTGATCGCATGGATCAAAGGTGGGAACACTACAAGCGGAGGTGGGGTCGTGGACGATCGTGAGCGCCTGAGACTGAAGTTGACGCATCAGGTAGCTCGGATGCTCCAAAATCGTAGCCTGCGCACAGTGCTCCCACCCCTTCGCAACGGTGCGTCGACATTCGTCGTCGGGTTGCCCGACGACACCATGCTGGACATCAGCGAGCGCGTGATGTTGCTTGGCGGATGCGCCCATCTGGTTGTGCTCACCGAGCTTGAGAATTGCGCACGCGTCAAGGTCTTTCTGGTCGAAGAGTCAGTCAAGGACCTGCGCGACCTGGACGACGAACGTGAATGCGTGGTCAACGGCGACACGAGCCTCGAGATGTTCATGGCCGCTATCGAGGTCGGTGACCAGCTTGTCTTCCACGTGTACGAGTCGGAGACGATCGTCCGCTTCATTAACGACAGCGTGCAACCGCCTGTACCTGCTTAGCTCCCCCACGAAGCCTGCACCAACCGCGGTCAGGTCAGATATTCCAACCGCAGCGTACTGATCTGCTTCGGAGAAGTCGCTCTGAGGTTTCGGCTGCTACAGGCCCGCGAGGTGCTCCTCGATCGTGCCGGTGATTGCGGGATCGCCGGGATCGGTGAGCAGGCCAAGCGCCTGGCGGAGGCGGAAGGCGGTCTCCAGCGGGCGGGAGTCGGTGTCGAGCCCACGGGCCTGCGCATACGGGAGCCATGCCCGCGCCCATAGGACACTGAAGTCGCGGCGGCTACGGCGCCATAGCCCGGTACCCCACTCGCCTAAATCGAAGTCCCAGAACGGGTGGTCGACCCGCGCCGTCTCCCAGTCGATGACGCCGGTCAGCTGTCCGCCGTCGGCTAGGAGCTGGTCCTCGTGGATGTCGCCGTGAACCAGGACCGGTGCAAGCTGCGCGGCGCTGGCCAGCAGATCCGCCCACGCCGAGGCGCGTTCCGGCCGGTCCAGGCGGCCGGCGGCCTCCGCTGCGGCGCTGGCGCAGGTGGCTGGGTCAAGTGCCCGCCGCAGCCACCTATGATGCGCGGCGTCGTGATGACTGGGTGGCCGCGCCCCGTCAAGCAGCGGCGGTTCCAGTTCATGCCAGCGCGCGATGGCCTGGCCCAGCTGCTCGATCAGAGTCTCCGGCTGAGCCGGCACTTGGCCGTGCAGGCGGGTGACCGCCGCGAACGGAAACGGGTAGATCTCGGTGTCCTCCCAGCGGCCCAGCAGGTGCGGCACCACGCTCAGCTGCGCCCCAGCCAGCGCCCGGTAGGCGGCCAGTTCCCGCTCGAACCATTCCACGCCGATGGCCGAACGCGGGAACAGGAACACCCGATCGGTGTCGAGCAGGACCAGCTTGTTCCATCCGGCCACGTTCAGCACCAGCCGGTCGGGGTCGGCCCCGACGAGAGCCGCGAATCGCTCCGCCTGCGGGGGTATCAGGACCGCGTTGACCGCTCGTCCCACGATGCCTTCGCTCATGGCGCCAGCGGAAGCAGCAGGTGCGAGTCGAACTGCCCGCCGGTGTGGATCACGTGCTGGCCGCGGTTCACCGAGTCGTCGTGGAAGGCCTGGATCAGCGGCCTGGGATGGCGGTAGATGTCCCGGCCCTGGACCACCAGGCGAAGGGTCTCGCCGGCCTCAAACCTAGTACCTGACGGCAGGATCTCGATGTCCAGCGGGACCACCCGGCCGCGGCCCGGCTTGCGCTCCCGGCGGTGCGCCAGCACTGGCTGGTACGGCGTCGACCGCTGGTCGTCGAGTTCCCGGTGCGAGGCCCGGATCCAGCCGAGCGCGACCGGCCCGTCCTCGAACACCGCATAGTACGGGAAGCCGACGGTGTCGCCGTAGCTGTCGAGCTTTTGCAGGGCCACGAACACGTCCAGGTCGTCGGCATCGGCCCCGGCCATCCAGATGCGCAGGCTGGCGTTCCCGACGACGTCGGCCGGCGCGTCGAAGCGGAAGTCAAACGTGGCCCGGCCGCGGCCGCGTCCGGCTTGTTCGCTGTCATAGCTGACACACTCTTCGGCATCCGGCTTGCCCGGCCGCAGTGTCCCCAACCCCGGGGACCCAGGTCCCGTGTCCAGGAACAGCCGCCGGTAGCGCGTGCCCGGCAGCGGCCAGTCGGCCGCCGCGCGCACCATGCCGGCGAACGCCCGGTCGCGTACCTCGTAGCGCACCGTCGGCCAGCCGGTCACCTCGGTGTCGGTGCCCTTGAGGAAGTGGTCGAAGAACGCCTGCTGGCGGAGCAAACTCTCCGGGTCGTAGTAGTACGCCCACTTCTTGCGGCCGTGCGCGTCCAGCCACTTGCGGCCGGAGCCGAGCCGCTTGAAGCCCTCGAACGTGCCGCGGGTATGCAGGCCCTGATCGGACCAGCTCGCGAC
>JASHTT010000396.1 GCA_030040415.1 Streptosporangiaceae bacterium
CCGATCTACGGCAAGGCGGAGAGCCTGAACCTGGCCGCCGCGGCAGCCGTCTGCATGTACGCGTCGGCCCGGCAGCTGCGTAGCATCCCGGACATCTCATGATCACGGAATATCCGGGCGGGCCCGCCATGCCGGATATTCCGTGATCATGAACACGGGCACCGGGTCTGCCGGACGACAGCATTAATCGGCTAGAGTCTGATCACGTTGCGTCATGTGCACGGCCATGAGGCCGTGCGACGGCGGCGGGTGACAGCGGCATAACCCCCCGAGACTGTTGTCACTGACGCCGGCGATGTGAACTGTCGGCCGAGGGCCGCGGTCTGCGTGGCGCTGTCGGCCGGGGGGACGGGTGGCCGGAGGCGGCGCTTCAGGTGGACGGGATCGTGACTGGGCAGGCGGTGGCGCGCGCAGTGCGACCCGTGCTTCCCGACGAGTTGCGCGGCTACCTGCCCGACGGCCTCGTCTGCGCCGACGACCTGCCTGACGGCCTGATCATCGCGGACGGGGATGGCAAGGTCACCGTCTTCAACAGGGCAGCGGCCAGGCTCACCGGCGTCGCCCCTGCGTTCGCGCTGGGCCGCGACGTCCGGCAAGTGCTGCCGCTCAGGGACCGCGACGACCGGTGCTGGTGGCAGCAGACCCAGCCCTATGCGGGCCTGTCCACGAGGACGAGGCATCCGGAGCGGTCGCTGTTCCTGCCCGACGGCACGGAGTTCCTGGTCACCGTCGGCTACGTCCGCGAACCGCGGTGCCAGGGCCCCCGGCAGGACTGCGGGCGCGAGCCGGGCGCGGTGGTGCGGATCGCGATCACGCTGCGCAGCGCCGAGCAGCGCGTCCGCCTCGAACGCAGCCGCGCAGACCTAGTATCAACGGTCGCCCATGAACTGCGCTCCCCGCTGACCAGCGTCAAGGGTTTCACGGCGACGCTGCTGGCCAAGTGGCCGCGGTTCACTGACGATCAGAAGCGCGTGATGCTGGAGACGGTGAATGCTGACGCCGACCGCGTCACGAGGCTGATCACCGAGTTGCTCGACGTGTCCCGGATTGAGTCCGGCCGGATCGAGCTGCACCGTGAGCTAGTCGATGTCGGCAGCAGGGCGAGGAAGATCATCAGCGGCCGCGTGGCAGCTGGCGACGTTCCGGGCCGTTACGTGGTTGACGTACGCGAAGGGGTGCCGGAGACGTGGCTGGACGCCGATAAGGTCGACCAGATCCTCGCCAACCTTATTGAGAACGCCGTCCGGCACGGTGCTGGTACCGTTACGACTGTGGTGGAGCCAGCGGTGGTGGCCGGTGCTCCTGGCGTGGCCGTATCGGTTCGCGACCAGGGCCCTGGCATCGCGCCCGAGCTCGCACCGCGCGTTTTCGGCAGGTTCTGGCGCGCCAAGCGCCGTGGCGGTGCGGGCCTCGGGCTGTTCATCGTCAAGGGCCTGGTAGAAGCGCATGGCGGGGAGATCATTGTGCAGCAGGCACCCGGCGGGGGCGCGGAGTTCCGATTTACCATGCCCGCCGGGACGCCCGAGTTCGGCTAGCCGGCGGGCCTTTCGGGGATTCCCCTGCATGCTGGCCCGCAGCTACGGGACAGCCTTGCGCTGCCGGTGCTTCGCCCTACTGAGCCGAGCAGCCCTGGGCCGGCAGCACCGTGGCATGCACAGCAAAAACCTCAGGAGACACCGAAGCGATGTCCGCACCTAATAAGTCGTACGACCCCGTCGAAGTGGCAGCGCTGTCACCCGGCGAACTGGAGCGCGCGCAGGCGGGGGCGCTGGCCGCCATTGCCGCGGCCACCGACCTGGACGAGCTGAAGGCCGCCAGGATCGCGCATGCTGGCGACCGCGCGCCGATCTCGCTGGCCCGGGCCGAGATAGGAGCCCTGCCGCCCGCGGCCCGCGCCGAGGCAGGCAAGCGGGTCGGTGCCACCCGTGCAGTGATCATCCAAGCGCTGGCCCTCCGGCAGGCAGAGCTGGAATCCGAGCGCGACCGACGGGTGCTGGTGGATGAGGCTGTCGACGTGAGCCTGCCGTGGGACCGCACGCTGGCCGGCGCACGGCACCCGGTAACCACCGTCGGCGAGCGACTCGCCGACGTGTTCGTCGACATGGGCTACGAGATTGCCGAAGGTCCCGAGGTCGAGGCCGAGTGGTACAACTTCGACGCGCTGAACTTCCCGCCGGACCACCCCGCCAGGGACTCCTACGACACGATCTTCGTAGCCAGCCCGGACGGCCGCGAAAGGTCCGGTGTGGTGCTGCGCACGCACACCTCACCGGTGCAGATCCGCGCCATGCTGACCAGGCCGCTGCCGCTGTACGTGGTCAGCCCCGGCAAGTGCTACCGCACCGACACCCTTGATGCCACGCACAGCCCGGTATTCCACCAGATCGAGTGCCTTGCCGTGGACGAGGGGCTGACGATGGCCGACCTGCGCGGCGCGATCAACGCATTCGTCGCGGCGATGTTCGGCGAGGGCCTGCGGACCAGGCTGCGGCCCGACTACTTCCCGTTCACCGAGCCGTCGGCCGACGTGTCAATGGAGTGCCACGTTTGCCGCGGCGCCTCGACCAAACCGGGTGCGCCGCCCTGCCGGGTTTGCCGGTCCCAGGGCTGGATCGAGATCGCCGGCTGCGGCATGGTCAACCCGCGGGTGCTTGTTGCCTGCGGCATCGATCCCGACCGCTACAGCGGCTTCGCCTTCGGCCTGGGCATTGAGCGGTCGGTGATGATCCGGCACGGCGTGGCGGACATCCGCGAGACCATCGAGGGTGATATGCGGTTCAGCCGCGCGTTCGGAACGGAGGCGTGATGCGGGTACCGCTGTCGTGGCTGCTTGAGTACGCGCCGGTCGGCCTGGCCCCGGATGACGACGCCGGGGTGGCGGAGATGGCCCGCCGACTGACCGCGTGCGGCCTCGAGGTCGAGTCGGTCGAGCGCGTCGGGCAGGACATCTCGGGCGTGGTCGTCGCGGAGGTGCTGGACGTCGAGGAGCTGACCGGGTTCAACAAGCCGATCAGGTACTGCGCTGTGTCCACCGGCGACGGCCAGGACCGGCACGTGATCTGCGGCGCGACCAACTTCGCGGCGGGCGCGCGGGTGCCGCTCGCCCTGCCGGGCGCCGTGCTGCCCGGCGGATTCGAGATCGGCGCGCGCAAGACCTACGGCAAGGTCTCCGAGGGGATGATCTGCGCCGTGGACGAGCTGGCCATCGGCGACGACCACACCGGGATCCTGGTGCTGCCGCCGGACGTGCCGCTCGGCATTGACTTCATCGAGTACGCGGGCCTGCGGGATGTGGTGTTCGACGTCAACGTGACGCCGGACAAGGGCTTCGCGCTATCGGTCCGCGGCATCGCCAGAGAGCTGGCCATCGCCTATGACGTGCCGTTCACCGACCCGGCCGAGACGGGGCTGCCGGCCGACGCGCTTGAAGTGTCGGCCGCGGTCTACCCGGCCAGCATCGCCGACCCGACCGGCTGTGACAGGTTCGTGCTGCGCGAGGTGCTGGGCTGTGACCCGTCAGCGCCGGTACCGCTGCGAATGCGGGTCAGGCTGGCGCGGGCCGGGCAGCGATCGGTTTCGCTGGCCGTGGACGTGACCAACTACCTGATGCTGGAACTCGGCCAGCCGCTGCACGCCTACGACAAGGCCCGGCTGTCCGGGCCGATCGTGGTGCGCCGGGCTACGTCGGGGGAAAAGCTGGAGACCATCGACCACATCGTGCGCGAACTCGTTCCCGACGACATCGTCATCAGCGACTCGACTGGCCCGATCGGCCTGGCGGGCACGATGGGCGGCGTCGAGAGCGAGGTGTCCGACTCGACCCGTGACCTGGTGCTGGAGGCCGGGCACTTCTCCGCGCGCGGCGTGGCGCGCATGAGCAGGCGGCATCGCCTCGGCTCGGAAGCGTCGGCGAGGTTCGAGCGCGGAGTCGACAGTGAACTGCAGCGCCGCGCCTGCGCCAGGGCCACGGTCATGCTCGCCGAGTTCGGCGGGGGAACCGCCGTTCCCGGTTGCACGTACGCGCACGTCGACGTCGAGCCGGTGACGATCACCATGGCCGCTGGCTACCCGGACCGGGTGGCCGGCCTGGCATACGGGCTGGACACGGTGCAGACGCGATTGCGGCAGGTCGGCTGCCTGGTCGAGGTCGAACCCGGGGTTGCCCGAGACGGCGGCGTGACGCTGCGGGTGACGCCGCCGTCGTGGCGACCGGACCTGACAGATCCGGCCGACCTGGCCGAGGAGGTCATCAGGCTCGAGGGCTACCAGAACATCCCGGTGCGCGACGTCCGGGCAACGGCCGGACGCGGCCTGACCGCGTCGCAGCGACTGCGCCGGGCGGCCGGCCGGGCACTGGCCTACCACGGGTTCGTCGAGGTCGTGAGCCATGCCTTCATGTCGGCCGCCGACTTCGACAAGCTTCAGCTGCCGGCCGGCGACCCGCGGCGCAGCGCCGTCCGGTTGTCGAACCCGCTAACCGACGACGAGCCGTTCATGCGCACCACGCTGCTGGCCGGCCTGCTGCGGACGCTGGCCAGAAACGTCGGACGGGGCATGCCGGACGTGGCGCTCTACGAGTTCGGGCTGGTGTTCCACGCCCGTCCGGACGAGGCGCCATTCGCGCCGATCCTGCCGGTCGACCACGGACCCTCGGAGGCGGATACCGCCGAGCTCGCCGCCGCTCTGCCGGACCAGCCGCTGCACGTCGGCGTGGTGCTTGCCGGGAACGCCGAGCCGCCGGGATGGTGGGGCCCTGGCAGGCAAGCGGGCTGGCAGGACGCCGTCGAAGCCGCGCGGATCGTGCTGCGGTCGGCGCGGGTTGCCTTCGAGGTCCGGGCAGACCAGCGTGAGCCCTGGCATCCGGGCAGGTGCGCCGCAGTGGTCATGCTGGACGGCGAGCGCGAAGTCCTTGTCGGGCACGCCGGCGAACTACATCCCCGGGCGATCGCCGCTTTGGGCCTGCCCGCCAGAACGGCCGCGATGGAGCTTGACTTCTCCGCGATCGAGCGGGTGGCCGACACGCTCGGCCCGGTGCAGGCGCCGCCGCTGTCCAGCTACCCGGTCGCCGTGCAGGACGTGGCGCTCGTGGTGGCGCAGGGCGTTCCCGCTGCCGATGTTGAACGGGCGCTTCTCGCCGGCGCCGCTGAGGTCGGCGACATCAGGCTGGAGAGCCTGAACCTGTTTGACATCTACACCGGGGGCCAGATCGGCGACGGCAACAAGTCGCTCGCCTACACGCTGCGCTTCCGCGCCCCGGACCGGACCCTCACCGCCGAGGAAGCGAGCGCGGCACGGGACGCCGCCGTGGCCGAGGCGGCGAGGCGGACCGGCGCGGTGCTCCGCGGCGCGAACTAAGGCGCAGGTGCCGCTGGCGCGGTCGCCCGGATGCGGTGTCCTTCTCGGCCTAGCCTGTTCGTCGTGAGGTTGGCAGGACAGGCCCGGCTATGCAGCGAAGGAGGACGCCATGAGCGTTCCGCGGATCGTCTCGGCTGACGAGTGGCTCACCGAGCGTAAAGAACTTCAGGTAGCGGAGGAGCGAGCGGCCCAGGCGCTAGCCGACGTGAGGGAGCTCCGCCAGCAACTGCCCGCGGTACGGATCGAGAAGAAGTACTTCTTCGACGGGCCGGACGGCCAGGTGAGCCTGCTCGACATGTTCGAGGGCCGCCCTCAGCTCATCGTCCAGCACTTCATGTTCGATCCGGCCTGGGAACAGGGCTGTCCGGTTTGCTCGTACCAAGCCGACAACGTCGGCGACCTGTCGCACCTGCACGCCCGCAACACCACGTTCGCCGCGGTGTCACGCGCGCCGATTGCCAAGATCGAGGCGTTCCGGCGGCGGATGGGCTGGCCGTTCCCCTGGTACTCCTCGCTAGGCAGCGACTTCAACTACGACTTCCACGTCACGCATGACGAGGACGTCGCGCCCATCCAGTGGAACTTCAGGACCAAGCAGGAACTGATCGACATGGGAGATGAGTGGGCTGCCCGGCCCGGAGAGCAGGGCGGCGTGAGCGTCTTTTGCCGCGATGGCGACACCGTCCTGCACACCTACACCGGTTTCACGATCGCCGAGTTGCTCTGCGCGACCGATCAGTACCTGGACCTCACTCCGCTTGGCCGTCAGGACGCGGACGTGGAACTGCGGCACCACGACCGGTACGGCGCCTGAAAGGGCGGTGTATCAGGCGAGGCAATCGGCGCACCGGAGTTCATAGGACCTTACCGGCGCCGACGGCCCTGCCGGCGGCTGCTGTTGTCGGTAGGGTGGCGGCGGCTGCGGTTGGTGGTTCCCCGGGAGGATGCTGACGATGAAGCTACGGCACGCGCCGCGAGGCATCTCCGGTCGAGCAGCCACCCGGCGCGGCCGCACGCCCAGCAGATCAGAGCCTCAGCGCCGGTTGCTCGCGGCCGGGGCGTTCACGGCCGTCGCAGTGCTGACCGCGACATTCGCGGTCACCGGCGTGGCACAGGCGGCGGCAGGGGTGTCATCAGCACGGGCGTCTTCAGCAGGGGCGCAGTCGGATCGGGCAGTGCCCGGCGACATCTACGAGATCGACGGGATGGCCACCAACAACGGGCTCAGCGGGCCGGCCAGGCAAGCCGCGATCGGCACCCCGGACGGGGTTCTGGTGAAAAACGGCAACATCTACGTTGCGGACGGCCCGGGCAACCGGGTGCTGGAGATCGCCGGCGCTGACCAGACGCAGTGGGGCATCCAGATGACGAAGGGTGACGTCTACGTCATCGCAGGCAGCGCGACCGGGCAACCGGGGTCGTCGGGGAACGGCACGCCAGCGGTGTACTCAAGGCTCTTCGACCCGGTGGGCGTGGCAATGGACGACCAGGGGGACCTGTTCATCGCCGATTTCGGCAGCGGCGCCGTGATGGAGCTGACGGCCTCGGCGACGCCGTGGGGGGACATGCGCCACCCGGTCGCCGACGCCCTGTACCGGGTGGCAGGAACCGGAGCCAACGGGAGCACCGGGCCGGACGGGGAGCCGGCCACTTCCTCGGCGCTTGACGAGCCGGCCGCGGTCTTCATCGGCGGCAGCGCTGGCGGCAACCTGTACATCGCCGACAGCCTGAACAACCGGATCCAGATGGTCCCTCAGGTCAGCGGGCCCAAGTGGGGCCGTTACATGACGGCGTACGACGCCTACACCGTGGCCGGGAGCCCCGCGGGCCTCGTGGGTTCCGGCCCGAGCGGGCAGCGGGCGACCTCCGGTGGACTGGACGAGCCGCAGGATGTCATCGTCGACAACGTCGGGGACTTGCTGATAGCCGACACGCTCAACTGCCGGGTCGAGGAAGTAGCCAAGACCAGCGGAGTTCAGTGGGGCTCGATGGCGATGACGGCCGGGGACATCTACACGGTGGCCGGTCGCTCCGGTCTGTGCACGGGTGGCGCGAACGGCAAGGCGGCGATCCACTCCGACCTGAACTTTCCCGAGGGCCTGGCCGATCCGGCGGGCAACCTGTTCATCGCTGACTCCTACAACAACCAGGTGAAGGTCGTCGCGGGGAGCACGGGCACGAGGTACGGCCAGCCGATGACCGCAGGCGATGTGTACGCGGTCGCGGGCACCGGCGCGGCCGGCTCGTCGGGGGACGGGGGCCCGGCCGACTCGGCCCAGCTCAACGACCCGGCCGACGTCGCAGTGACACGGTCGGGTGACGTGTTCATCGCCGACGCGGGAAACGCCGTGTTGCGCAAGGTCAGCGACGTCGCGCCGTTCGACATCACGGGCACAGCGGGGAACGGGTTCACGCTGGCAAACACCGGCGACGGCGGTCCGGCCCTTGGATCTGGCCTCGCCAACCCGGACGGGGAAGTCACCGATGCGGAGGGCAACCTGTACATCGCGGACGGCCTCAACAACCGGGTGCAAGAGGTCGCCGCGACGAATCACACCCAGTTCGGCATTCAGATGACCGCGGGTGATACCTACACCATCGCCGGGTCGGCGACCGGGGCGGCGGGCACGAGCGGTAACGGAGTGCCGGCCACTTCCGCGCTGATGATCGTTCCCACGTCGGTCGCCGTCGACGGCAGTGGCGACCTCTATATAGACGACTGCGACAACAACCGGGTCGTCGAGGTCGCCGCGACCAGCCACACTCAGTTCGGCATCCGGATGACGGCGGGCGACTCGTACACGGTCGCCGGATCGGTGACCGGCGCTCCGGGCAACGCCGGAGATGGGGGTCCGGCGACCAGCGCACAGCTATTCCTGCCATCTGGGATCGCTGTCGATGCGGCCGGGAACCTGTTCATCGCCGACACCGTGAACAACCGCATCCAGGAAGTCCCCGTCACCTCCGGTACTCAGTTCGGCATCCCGATGAAGGCTGGCTACATGTACACGATCGCCGGCAGCGCGACGGGCAACCACGGGACTTCCGGCGACGGCGGGCCCGGGCCTTCGGCGCTGCTGGCCAACCCGTTCGGCGTCGGGCTGGATGGGGCGGGGAACGTGTACATCGCCGATACTGCGAACAACAGGATCCAGGAACTGGCGGCGGCGTCTGGCGTCCAGTGGGGCCGGCCGATGAAGGCAGGAGACATCTACACGATCGCCGGATCGCCGGCTGGCCGCTACGGCAATTCCGGGGACGGCGGTCCGGCGGCACGCGCCACCCTGTACGACCCGGCCGACGTGGCGGTCACCTCCTCGGGCAGCTACTTCATCGCGGACGCGTTCAACAGCCAGATCCGCGAGGTGCCCGCCGCCTCAGGCAAGCAATACGGGCAGTCCATGACCGCCGGCGACATCTACACGGTCGCCGGAGCTGCAGACGGGCTCGTGGGAGTCACCGATCCTGGCATCCCGGCGACCAGAACCGTGCTGTACCTGCCCATCGACGTCGGCACCGACGCGGCGGGTGACTTGTTCATCCCGGATCTCTATGACGAGAGCATGCTTGAAGTGACAGCTGCCTCGGACTCCCCGTTCCCGGTATATCCGCAGGTCAGCGGCGTGGCCGCCCAGCCTGCAAACGCCGAGGCCGGCGCAGGCGACCTGCGATCGGGCGGTGGCTGCCTGGCGGGCCTGGCGAGCGAGCAGCGCGGGCGGGTGCTGCGTGCCGAGGCCGTCCTGGGGCGTCACCTGACGAGCGGGATCCTGAAGATCTTCGCAACGCTGGGGGTCAACGCGCAGGCAGGAGCGTGCTTGCCGGCCTGACGCGAGGCTGGGCCGCGCATGACGTGTCTCACGTTGACATGTCATCTTAAAAGTGATTTTGTCGATACTCCATACGTATCGGCAATTGAGGGTCAACCATGCTGAAGTCGTGGTCGCTTCGCGGCCTGCTCGTCGTCTCTGGCAGCGTAGTGGCGCTAACCGCCGCCGCGCTTCCGGCCCAGGCGGCGAGTACCGGATGGCGGGCCGCCGCCACCTTCTCGGTCAAGGACGGATCCGCGCTGCTGTCCGGGATCGACGCGGTGAGCGCGACAGACGCCTGGGCGGCGGGTGGCACCCTGACGTCGGCGGGCAACGTGTCGGGTGCCCTGATCGAGCACTGGGCCGGGAAGTCCTGGGACAAGGTGACGTTGCCCTCGGAGGTCGCCGCGGCCGCGAAGAAAGCCGAGGACGTGTTCGACGCTGTCGCCGCGTCGTCAGCCGCGAACGTCTGGGTATTCAGCGAGGTCCCGGTAGATAACGACAGCTACCTGCACTACAACGGCAAGGCGTGGACCGATGGCGCTCTTCCCGGCACCAGCATAAGCAGTGGCCAGGCCGTGGAGATCACCTCCGCCGAGGCGCTCAGCACGTCGGACGTCTGGGTGTTCGGCGGCAAGCTGAAGATCACCGACACGACCGAGACCTTCGTTCCCTACGCTGCCCAGTTCAACGGTAAGAGCTGGGTCAGCAAGTCT
>JASHTT010000397.1 GCA_030040415.1 Streptosporangiaceae bacterium
AGCAGCCTCTGAGTGATCACGCTGCCAACATACTGCCCGCCCCGGAAGTCCCGTTCCCGTTCTGAACCCGCCGGTCATGACCGCAGTAGCACCGTCCTGCCAAGTGCCGGACAGCGGCATGAGCATGCCGTCACGACTCAGCGGCCACAGCGGTCCACGCGCTCCCAGGGCCAGTCGGTGGCGAGCCAACGCGCTACGGCATCGGCGAGTGGTACATCGAGGCCCGACCTGTCCGCCCGCACCCAGGAATGCGCGGTGACGTCCCACTGCTCGGAGGCCGAGGGATACAGGTAGACGCAGCCGATGACGTCGTTGTCGCCTGGGTCGAGGACGGTGAAAGTGAAACCGGCACGCCGGGTGAAGTCGTCTGCGTGGCGGCGAAGGTCACCGAGGTTCTCCTCGAGCGTCATGCCGCTGCGTGGTGGCCAACTTCCGTCGGCAAAGCCGGGAGTCGAGCGTATGTGCTCGATGCTCGACATCCAGGCGGCATGGTCGGCCTGATTGTGCTGGGGCCCTAGCGGTTCGAGGCGGAACTGGTCGGTGGTGAGTGAGGTCGGCGGATCGAAGCCGACAGGAACGAACTCATCCGCGGTCATGACCGGGACCGTATCGGGCTCACCGGGCGTCTTGCACTCGTGTTTTCTCCCCGGGACGTGGAGCCGACCGCCGCTACTCGGCAGGATCGCCGGGACCGAACGGCGCCGGGCGCATGTTATCCGGGCGCGACCGGGACCGCGGTCGGTCCTGAAGACGCCGGGTCTTGCGAGCTGGCCCGGCGATCTGGGCAGAACGGGCGCCGGCAGCAGGCGGCTTCGTGCCGCCTCATGGCTGGGATCGCAGCAGGGCGACCTCGGGGAACTCCTCGGGTGAGCCGTAGCCATGCCCGGCTAGCCAGCGGACGTTAGTGAGGCATCGCCACGACCACCATGCGCGGATGAGGTCGCGGTCGAGGTCGGTGCCGTAGCCGGCGACGACGTCGCCAAGGTGGTCGTTGTGTCCCAGCGTGAGGATGGCGACGTCGAAGAGCGCGTCGCCCTGGGACGCTTCGGACCAGTCGACGACCCCGGTGACTTCGTCTCCGTCGACGAAGACGTGGTCGACCTGCAGGTCGCCGTGGATGAACACCGGTGTCCACGGCCTGAGCGCAGTCTCGGCGAGTTGGCGGTTACGTGTGACCAGGTCGGCGGGAAGGACGTCGTTGGCGACAAGCCACTCGCATTCGCCGTCGAGGCGCAATGCGAGCTCATCGAGGCTCCGGCCGGGCCACGGCGGCAGCGGCGCGTCGTGGAGCGTCCGTATCGCGGCACCGGCCGCAGCCCACGCCCTCGGCGACGCGGCAGATGACTCGCCGAGGTGGCCGAGTGCCGTCCCTGGGAGGGCAGCGAGCGCGAGCGCGGGCGGATTGCGCCACAGGATCTCAGGGGTCGGGATCGGGGCCAGAGCCATCGCCTCGACCTCGACGTCGGTGCGGGTCTGATCAGAGTCGATCTTCAGGAACACGCCGCCGACGCGCAGGGTCGCGCGCTCGTTGTGGGCGATGACTACCTCGACCTCCTCCACGTTGGCCATCATCGCGGGGATTATTACCGACGTCACCGGGTTATCGTGTGCGACTGCGCGGCTGACGGCGTCCGGCTGTTGCACGTCGAGGCACGCCGGCACGCCGTGCTGGCCGCCCGGTAAGGAAGCGCAGCTGATCAGCTGGCCGCCGCCAGTGCGCGGTAACGTCGCGTCGTGACCTTGTCCCGGTTCGTGGTGCAACTGCACGACGCTACCCGGCTGCACTACGACCTGCGGATCCTTGTCGGCGGCACGCTCCGGTCATGGGCCGTCCCGAAAGGCCCGTCAATGGATCCGGCGGTGCGCCGGCTGGCCGTCCCGGTCGAGGATCACGAGCTGTCGGCCGGCGATTTCGAGGGCGTGCACACGGGATCGCGGCGCGGCACGGGCGCAGTGATCATCTGGGATGAGGGCCGGGCGGAAATCGGGCGCGATGACCCCGGCCACATGTCCGTTGTCTTGTACGGGCAGAAGCTGGCCGGCGGTTTCGGCCTGACCCGCACCGGCGAGCGGCGGTGGATCCTGGTCAAGGCCAAAGACGAGTTCGCGCGGCCTGGCTCGGACGTCACGGCTGACCGGCCCGAGAGCGTGCGGAGCGGCCGGAAGTGGGAGGACCTCCTGCACGGCTAAGGGGCAAGACGCAAGGGCGATCGCGGTGCGCTCGCACCGCGGTTTAGCCCTGCCGGTCGCGTCCGGCGAGGCCCGGTCGGCGAGCTGGAGCCGAGGCGGTCACCACAAGACTGGGCAGCTCTCCGACTTGACCCGCGGCACGAGTGTGCGTTCATCGAGAAGGCAGAATCGCAGTGGCTGTCGTTAGGTCGCGGTCTGGGGAGCGCGTTCGCGCTGTAGGTAGCCGGCTGTCATCCCGCCGTCGACGATCAGCGTAGTCCCGGTGATGAACTGCGATTCTTGGCTCGCATAGAACACCGCCGCCGCGGCGACGTCGCGCGCCTGGCCGATTCGGCCTATGGGCGGCAGCGGCCACTCACCGCTCTCGGGCCTGTCTTCCTCGCCGGGCGGTGCCATGTGCCGCATGCCGGGCCAGATGTCGCCGGGGCACAGCACGTTCGACCGCACTCCGTCTTTACCGACGTCAAGAGCGAGCATCTTTCCCAGCATCACGGCGGCAGCCTTCGTCACTGAGTAAAGACCAGTCGCCTGCTCGCCCCAGACTCCCGCGTCGGAGGCTATGTGGATCATGCATCCATGGCTGCGGGCGAGATGCGGGCGGCTCTGCTGTGCGTACAGCAAGTAGCCGCGGACGTTGACATTCATCAGCCGGTCGTAGTCGGCCAGCGGGGTATCGATAAGCCGGGCGGTGAGGCCGATTCCGGCGTTGTTCACCAGTACATCCAGACCGCCGAGATGGCCCACGGCCGCGGCCACTGACGAACTGACTGCGCGCGGGTCGGCGGCGTCCGCGCCGACGAAGCGGGCTCGGGGTCCGAGCTCGCGCTCAGCATCCCTGCCCAGATCGACAGCGCGCCCGGTGATGACGACCTGCGCGCCCTCAGCCAGGAACCGCTCGGCAATAGCAAATCCCAGGCCGGTGGTGCCACCCGTGATCAGCGCACGCCTGTCCTGCAGCAAGCTCATGGACGGTCAGTGTAAATCTCGGCCGTGAGTCGCGGTCCGGGCAGAGCGGGAGCCGGCGATCCGTCGGCGGCATAGCGGGCGACTGCTCGAGCGCCTCGCGAACCGCCTCACGAACCGCCTCACAACTCGTCTGGCGGCGTGCTGTCGGGTGGGTCATAGGGTCTACCACGGGGTCAGGGAAACATGCCGATCGTCACCGGGTAGAAAGCTGGTTCTCTAAGCGGCCTGGTTCAGGCTGGCGCGTGGCTAGGCCCGGT
>JASHTT010000041.1 GCA_030040415.1 Streptosporangiaceae bacterium
CTGCCGCCCCTGCCCAACCACCTGTTCCCGCGGGACAACTCCTGCTGGATCTACGGTGGCGTGTCGGTCAACCCGATGGCCAAGCCCGCCCGCCAGCGCGAGACGCTGCACATCCGGGCCATCTACCGCTACCACCCGATGTTCGCGCGGGCTTCGTTCGCCACCTACTACGGTGACGACGACGCCAGCCACCTGCCTGCCAGCGTGGAAGGCGGTGACGTGCACGTGCTCGGCAACGGCGCGGTGCTGGTCGGGATGGGCGAGCGGACGACGCCGATGGCCGTGGAGATCCTGGCCACCGCCTTGTTCGCAGCCGGGCAGGCGTCCTGCGTTATCGCGGTCGAGCTGCCGCAGTCGCACGCGATGATGCACCTTGACACGGTGCTGACGATGATCGACCGCAGCACGTTCGTGCTGTACCCCTATATGAACAGGAACGTGCGTTCCTGGAGCATCCGCCCGGGTAAGGACGCGGCCCTTCTGGTCAGCCGGAACCACAGCCTGTGGGACGTGCTGGCGGAGACACTCAACGTCGATGAGGTCAGCGTGCTGACCACAGATGAAGACATCCGCGCCGCCGAACGCGAGCAATGGGACGACGGCACCAATTATCTTGCGCTCTCACCCGGCGTCATCGTCGGATACGAGCGCAACGTCGCCACGAACACGATGCTGCGCAAGCACGGCATCGAGGTCATCACCGTGCCGGGCGAAGAGCTCGGCCGCGGGCGTGGCGGTCCGCGCTGCATGACCTGCCCGATCCAGCGAGACCCGGCGTAGCGCCGGCCCGGAAAGGAGGAGCGGAACCCATGGATCTCTACGGCCGCAGCTTGCTGAAGGAGAGCGACCTGACGCCCGAGGAGTTCCTGTACCTGGTCGAGCTGGCCAGCCGCTGCCGCAGCGAGAAGCGCATCGGCTTCCTGCGGCACCGGCTGGCCGGGCGCAGCATCGCGCTGATCTTCGAGAAGACGTCGACGCGGACCAGGTCCGCGTTCGAGGTCGCTGCGCACGACGAGGGCGGGCACGTCACATACCTCGGCCCAGACGACTCGCAGCTTGGCCGCAAGGAGTCGATAGCGGACACCGCGAGGGTGCTCGGCCGGATGTTCGACGGGATCGAGTACCGCGGCTACGCCCAGGAGGATGTCGAGACCCTGGCCCGCTGCTCGGGAGTCCCGGTGTGGAACGGGCTGACGGACAGCTGGCATCCAACTCAGATGCTGGCCGACATCCTCACGATGCGCGATCACGCGGGCAAGCCGCTGTCCGAGGTGTGCTACTGCTACCTCGGCGACGGCCGGAACAACACGGCGAACTCGCTGCTGGCGACGGGAGCCCTGCTGGGCCTGGACGTGCGTATCTGCGCGCCCGCTGCGCTGCAGCCGTCGGCGGCGGTCCGCGATATCGCCGCCGCCTTGGCTCGCCGCTCCGGCGCCCGGCTGACAGTGACCGACGACGTCGGCCCCGCCGTGCGTGGCGCTGACTTCGTGTACACCGACGTCTGGCTGTCGATGGGCGAGCCGCCGGATAAGTGGGACGAGCGCATCAACCTGCTGCTGCCATACCAGGTCAATGCGGCGGTGCTCGCCGCGACCGGCAACGTGAACGTGAAGTTCATGCACTGCCTGCCCGCGCTGCATGACCGGCGGACCGAGATCGGCCAGCAGATCTACGCCAAGCGGGGTATCGAGGGCCTGGAGGTCACCGACGAGGTGTTCGAGTCTGCCGCGTCGATCGTCTTTGATCAGGCCGAGAACAGGATGCATACGATCAAGGCCACGATGGTGGCCACGATCCCGCCGATCGGGCTCGAACGGTGACCTAGCGAAGGTCGGCGGTACCCGCCAGCCAGGCTCGACGGTGTGGCCAGCTCGGTCAGGCCACCACCGTCGTGCCGGCGGTTCCGCTGAGTAGCGCGCTCGCGTCGTCCAGCCGGCCTATCGCCGCCAGCGCTCCGGTGGCCTCGGCGAACCGGCACGCGGCCTCGGCCTTAGAACCCATCGAGCCCGGTGGCAGTCGCAATGCCCGCAGCTGCGCGGGGGTAGCCTTCGCGACCGGGCGGGCGCCGGGGGTACCGAAACCGTCGATCACCGCCTCGACGTCTGTCAGCAGCAGCAGGGCGTCGGCGTGCACTGCCCGTGCCAGCAGGGCCGCGGTCAGATCCTTGTCCACCACGGCCTCGACACCGTGCAGGGCGCCCGAGTCGTCCTCGGTCACCGGGACGCCGCCGCCGCCGGCGCAGACGACCAGAGCTCCGGCGTCTATGAGCGCGGTGATGAGCGGCATCTCCACGATCTCGCGCGGCTCAGGCGACGGCACGACCCGGCGCCAGGACGCTCCGTCCGGACGGACCGCCCATCCTCGCTCAGCTGCCAGCGACCGCGCCGCTGCCTCGTCGTAAACCGGGCCGACGAACTTTACCGGGTTGCCGAAGGCAGGGTCGTCTGCGTCGACCAACGTCTGGCAGACGAGGCAGCCGACCCGGGCACCCGGGACGGCCGCTGCCAGCGCCTGCACAAGCCAGTAGCCGATCATTCCCTGGGTCTGCGCCACCAGGACGTCAAACGGGTAGGGATGGGAAAGCGCGGGATCCCTGCTGCTCTCGACCGCGAGCATGCCGACCTGCGGACCGTTGCCGTGGGTGAGCACCAGGTCGTGCACCTGCGCCAGCGGCGCCAGCGCCGCCACCGCGTGCTCGACGTGCGATTGCTGGATGTCCGAGTCGGGCTTCTCGCCCCGCTCCAGCAGGGCGTTACCGCCCAGGGCCGCGACTATCCGCATGACTTCCTCCAATGTCGCAGACGGGCGCCAGCGCAGCGGGCTGGGCCTGTCTCGGTGCGGGCTGATGATGATGGCCATGAGCCTTCGCGGTCAGTCCGACGGGTACTTGGCCAGGATCTCCTTCAGCGCACTGACGAAGCGCATGGACTCGTCGTAGGACCGCTGCCAGACGTTCCGGCCGAAGATCAGGCCGGTGGCGCCCGCCTCCATCGATTCCCGTGCCTTCTCCAGCATGGCCTGATCGTCAGCCCGCTCACCGCCGGAAACCAGCAGTAGCGTCCGGTTGGCGGATCTGACCACGGCGTCGATGGCACGCTGCGAGGAGATCTCGTCCTGGTAGGCGGCTGGCACGCCGGCCTGCTTCTCCGGGCGCGGGAAGTTGACCTTGACGATGTCGGCGCCGAGTTCGCTGGCGGTCCTGGCCGCGTAGTCGACCGCATAGAAGGAGTCCTTGCCGCCCTTGGCTGCCACAGCCGTGCCGCGCGGGTAGGACCAGACGATCAGCGGCATGCCGAGCGCCTGGGCGTCCTCGCGGACGCGCCGGAACTGGGCGAAGTCGCGCTCCTGTGCAGGCGAGCCGACGTACAGGGTGTAGCCCACCGCGTCGGCACCGAGCCGCACGGCGTCCGCCACGGACGCGTTCAGCGGCGAGAGCGGGTCAACGGCGGACGGTATCTCGGTCTTGCCGTTGAGCTTGAGTACCAGCGGGATCTCGCCGGCGTAATCCCAGTAGAACTTCTCCGCGAGCCCGATCTGGATGGCGATCCCGTTGAACCCGCCCTCGAGGGCAAGCCGGATCACGTACTTCGGGTCGCTCGCCAGGTGATTGGCGGCGAAGTCGCGCGGGCCGTGCTCGAGGCCCTGGTCGTAGGGCAGGAAGATCGCCGTGCCGTTGCACAGTCCGTTCTGCTGCAGGATGCGACGCAGCCGTGCCTTCTTACCGGTGCTGAGGCCGAGTTCGTTGATGCGGGGCCGGACGTTGTTCATCGATGTTTCCTCTCAGACCGCGCCTTCGCGGTCCAGTCTGATACCCGGCAGCTTGCCCTCGTCAGAGGCCATCAGCCCAGGTCAGAAGTACTAATGGCACTTCGGTCTGACAGCGTGCGTGCCGTAATAGCCGGGCTCACAGGACCAAAAGTCGCAGCAGGACGGGACCACTGGCCCTGACCGGGACCCCTCGGGCGCCGTAGTTATGGATGTGGCGGGAGAGACCAGATAAGGCTCGCGGAGTTACTGGCGCCGGACCGGCCAGCACACCGCGACAGCTGATCCGCGAGAAACGGGCGGGTCTCTCCCGCCACCGCGTTCCGCTAGGCGACGAGCCGGGACGTTAGGGCCGGAGCCGCAGGGCGTTCTGCTCTGGCTACCACGCCAGTGCGGAAGCGATCGTCGTCGTTGATACCAAGCAGCGCTCACTCAGGAGGCGGTCATGAAGGCGCTGGTTTACCACGGTCCCGGCGAGAAGGCCTGGGAAGAAGTTCCGGATCCCGTTATAAGGGACACAACGGACGCCATAGTGCGCATCGAGTCCACTACGATCTGCGGCACGGACTTGCACATCCTCAAGGGCGACACGCCGGAGGTCGAGGCCGGACGGATACTCGGTCACGAGGCCGTCGGGACAGTCGAAGCGGTAGGCGCCGGCGTTACCAGCATTCGTCCGGGAGACCGGGTCCTGGTTTCGTGCATCTCGGCGTGCGCCAGGTGCGAGTACTGCCGCGAGGGCCATCAGGGCCAGTGCACCGGGGGCGGTGGCTGGATCTTCGGCTACATGATCGACGGCACCCAGGCCGAGTACGTACGCGTTCCGTTCGCCGACACTTCCACCTACCGAGTACCAGAAGGCGTCGCTGACGAGGAGATCCTCATGCTGGCCGACATCCTGCCCACGGGGTACGAGGTCGGCGTGCTCAACGGCAGGGTGGCGCCCGGTCAGACGGTCGCCGTTGTCGGCGCGGGACCGGTGGGGCTAGCCGCCATCACCGGAGCGAGGCTCTACACCCCTAGCCACGTCATCGCTATCGACCTCGCCGACACGCGGCTGACGGCCGCGGCCGAGTTCGGCGCCGATCTGACCGTGAACAACGGCCGCGAGGACGCCAAGGCGTTCGTGCAGAGCGTCACCGGCGGGCGCGGCGCCGACGTGGCCATCGAAGCGGTGGGAGTGCCGGAGACCTTCGAGCTCTGCACGAGCCTGGTCCGTCCGGGCGGCAAGGTCGCGAACATCGGCGTGCACGGCAAGCCGACCACGCTGCACCTGGAGTCGCTGTGGATCCGCGACATCACCGTGACCACCGGGCTGGTCGACGCGACCTCAACGGCCACCCTGCTGCGGCTGGTGGAGTCGCATCAGATCAACGCCGCGCGGTTCGTCACGCACAAGTTCGCTCTCAGCGACATCCTGACGGCCTATGACGTCTTCGGGCGAGCCGCCGACACCGGTGCGATCAAGGTGATGATGACCCGCTGACCTGCCAGCCCGGTCGCGCGTCGGCGCGGCCGGGGCTTCCGGTCGGTCACGGCGCGTGCAGCAGTTCGGCCAAGTCGGTCACCACGACGCTGGCGCCGTCGCGGCGCAACTCAGCGGACTGGCCGACGCGGTCCACGCCGACGACCCAGCCGAACCGGCCGGCGCGTCCGGCCTCAACACCGGCTAGCGCATCCT
>JASHTT010000398.1 GCA_030040415.1 Streptosporangiaceae bacterium
ACGTCCTTTCCCGGATCCCGATTACCGGCGGCGCCGAGTCGCTGAACGCGTCGGTGGCTGCCAGCATCGCGCTGTACGAGGTGGCCAGGCTGCGCCGGGAGTCGGCACCAACGTCCGGTCAGGGATGAGCGAAGAAACAGCCGACGGCGACACGCAGGCCAGCCGCGAGGATCGCGGTCGCACCGACACGCCCGACATCGCCCGGGCCAAGCTGGCCAGCGTCCTGCGGGCGGGCAGTCGCCCGCTGAGCCGTCCTGCGCAGGACGCGTTCGCGCAGGTGCCGAGGCACGTCTTCGTGCCCGAGGTCGGCCCGTCCGCCGCCTACCGGGACGACGCCATCGTGATCAAGTGCGGCCCCGACGGATTGCCGATCAGCTCGTCGTCGCAGCCGGCCATGATGGCGATCATGCTCGAGCAGCTCGGGCTCGAGCCCGGGCACCGGGTGCTCGAGATCGGCACCGGCAGTGGCTACAACGCGGCCGTCATGTCGGTCGTCGTGGGCAGGCGGGGCAAGGTCGTCAGCGTCGACATCGACGCCGAGCTTGTCGACAGGGCGCGTGCCAGCCTGGACGCGGCCGGCTACGACGCGGTAGTCGTCCGCTGCGCCGACGGCGGTTACGGCGACCCGGCAGCAGCGCCCTTTGACCGCGTGATCGTGACGGCGGGCGCGTGGGACATCGCGCCCGCGTGGCTCGAGCAGCTGGCGCCAGGCGGCCGGCTCGTGCTGCCGCTGTCCGTGCGCGGGATTCAGCTCTCGGTGTCACTCGAGCGCAGCGGCGAGCGGTGGCTGGCGACGTCGGCCTGCAGGTGCGGGTTCGTGCGCATGCTCGGCGCGTTTGCCGGGCCGGAAGCCATGCTGCGGATCGGTGCCGAGCAGCCGCTGTACGCGCAGCCCGCGGATGGCAGGCCGGTCGACGTCGCGGCGCTGCGGGCCGCGCTGGCCGGCCCGTCGGCGGAGATCGCAGTCGGCCTGCCGTCGGCGGACTCGGGCACGATAGGTGACCTGGATCTGTGGCTGACGCTGACGGAGGGTGGCCTGGACCGGGTCACGCTGTTCGCTGCCCCCGGTGGCGGCATGTCCGCTGGCTTCGCCTCACTGCTGCCGTTCGGCGGGCTGATGAGCAAGCCGACTGACCCGGACCGGCTGGGCGTCGCCGTGCTGCTGCCCGGCGAGCTGGCCGGCCGCGAGCCGGACGAGCCGAAGGTAGTCGTTCGCGGGTACGGACCCGGCGGTCCCGCGCTCGCGGCACATCTCGCGGACCAGGCAGCCGTCTGGACCGACCTTGGCCGGCCGGGCACGATGGACCTGTGCCTGAGCGTCAGGCCGCCGGGCAGCGCGATCCGCCCGGCGCCTGGCCAGAGCGTCTTCGACCGGCCGAACGCGCGGATCGAGGTGGGCTGGCCCGCTCGCTAGCTCACCTCGGCCGCCGCGAGCCTGACCTCCGCGACCTCTGGCGCACCAGCCGTGCCCTCGCGAAGCAGTCGTGCCGGGCCGACGACTAGCGGGTCGGGGTCCCCGACCAGCTTGTCGTTCCTGCCCTTATAAGCGACGCAGGACAGCACGAAGCGCATGGCCTCAATCCGCGCGCGGCGCTTGTCGTTGCTCTTGACCACGGTCCAGGGCGCGTCGGGCAGGTCGGTGAAGAAGAACATCGACTCCTGGGCGCGGGTGTACTCGTCCCACTTGCTCAGCGAGGCGAGGTCGACGTTGCTGAGCTTCCACCGCTTGACCGCGTCGAGCTGGCGGTCGGCGAATCGGCGGAGCTGCTCGGACCTGGACACGTCGAACCAGAACTTGATCAGCGTGATGCCGTCCCTGGCGAGCATCCGCTCGAACTCCGGCATCTCGCGGAGGAACTCCATCGAATCCTCCGGCCGGCAGAAGCCCATCACGCGTTCGACGCCGGCCCGGTTGTACCAGGACCTGTCGAACATGACTATCTCGCCCGCGGCCGGCAGGTGACCGATGTAACGCTGCAGATACCACTGCGTCCGCTCGCGGTCCGTCGGCTTGCCGAGCGCCACCACCCGCGCGCCACGCGGATTGAGGTTCTCGCTGAAGCTCTTGATCGTGCCGCCCTTGCCGGCCGCGTCGCGCCCTTCGAAGAGGATGACGAGCCGCATTCCGGTGGCGCGCACGTGCTGCTGGAGCTTCAGCAGTTCGATCTGCAGCGACCGTTTCGTCCGCCGGTACTGCTTGGCGCCCATCCGCTGGTCGTACGGGTAATCCTCGCGCCAGGTCTCGATTGCCGCTCCGTCGGGCCCGACCAGCGTCGCACCGTTCTTGCCGCGCTTGATCCGCAGTCCGAGTTGCCTCGCCAGATCGTCGAGGTGGGCACCGACGGCCGCGTCCGGGCGGGAAGCCGCAGTGCCCGGTCGCGCTGCGGGGCCGGCCAGCTTGCTAACCGGCGTCACCTGAAGGTGGCGCCGTCGGACGGGGCGCGTGCCTTGTCCATCGCAGCGGGTTGATACCCGTCGCCAGGCAGGCACACACCTGGGGGGTGGTGTCGCCGGATCGTGACCGGTGGCAACTGCCATTCGCGACAACCGTGCGTTATGTTAAAACGTCCTTAAATTGGGAACTGGTCTGCTTTGCAATCGCCGCCCCGTAGGGCCGTATTCCGATGGGCTGGCCCGGCAGGGCGGTGTGTTGTGCCTAGCGAGCTACTTTAAGGGGAGTGGTGCATGAAAAGATCGGTTCGGCGGTGGCTTGTCACCGTGGGCGCCGTCGCGGCGGCGGGCGCCGTGGTGTACGGCCAGGCTGGGTTGGCCACCGCAGCGGGGACGAACAGCGCCGCCGCCAACGTCAAGGCGGCACCTGCCGCGGCGCCGTGGAAGCCGCCGAGCAAGCCGCTGTACTACGGGGAGACAGGCGCGGCGGTTAAGAGCGTGCAGACTCGGCTTGCTCAACTGCACTACTACCCGGGGAAGATCGACGGTTCCTACGGCCCGAACACGCTGCAGGCGGCCTGGGCCTTCGCCGAGGTCCAGGGCGGTGCCCTCAGGCTGACCGCCAGCAACGAGGCCAACCCCATCAACATGACGTTCCTCAAGGCGCTGGTGCACCCCAAGCAGCCGTACAAGCTGGTGCCCAACGGTGGTGCGGAGCGCGTTGAGATCAACCAGAACATCCAGGTCCTGGTGCTCTACAAGAACAACAAGCCAGACCTGATCATTCACGTCTCGACCGGTGGCAGCTACTACTACCCGTGCCCAGGTGACCCGTCGGCAACCTGCGGGCCCGCTATCACGCCGGACGGCAATTTCCACGCGCTGTCCTTCTACCCCGGCTGGGTGACGGTGCCGCTCGGCTACATGTACAACCCGACGTTCTTCATCGGTACTGCCTACGCCATCCACGGCGACATCCCGGCACCCTGGTACCCGGCCTCGCACGGCTGCGTCCGGATCTGGATGGACGTCGCGCAGTGGTTCCACACGAAGATCAACGTTGGCGGTTCGCACCCGACGCCGATCTACATCCGGGGCAGCGCCCCGCCGTACCCCGACTCCAACTGACGATCGCTGCGCCTGCGCAGCAGCTCAGCACCGCCCCGCCGGCCACGCCGGCGGGGCGGTTCGGGTTAAGCCAGGCCCCCTGGAGAGCTCGAACCTGGTTGGTTCATCGCCACCGCCGGATAAGCTATCGCGGTCGAGGAAATCCAGGTCACCGGAGCCAGCAATGACGCGACAGATAGTCGTGGCCGCCGTATGCGCGGCCGCGCTCGCCGGGCTCACCGCGTGCAGCAGCACTGCGACGACGACAGCCGGCACCGCCAGCAAGGCTGCCAGCTGCAGCTACGCGGGCATCCAGGACGAGCTGTACCAGAAGGGCGCGCTGACGGTCGCCACCGATAAGCCCGCCTACGCGCCGTGGTTCGAGAACAACAACCCGGCCAACGGCAAGGGTTACGAGAGCGCTGTCGCCTACGCCGTCGCCAAGCAGCTCGGGTTCAAGCCCAGCCAGGTGCACTGGGCCTACGAGCCGTTCAATGACTCCTACGCGCCGGGGCCGAAGAAGTTCGACTTCGACATCAACGAGATTTCCTACACGCCGCAGCGGGCCACCGCGGTCACGTTCTCGAACAGCTACTACGACGTCACCCAGGCACTCGTGGTGATGAAGGGCTCACCGATCGTGACCAAGCACACCCCGGCCGAGCTGAAGACCTACATCTACGGCGACCAGGTGGGCACCACCAGCCTGCAGTTCATCAACACCGAGATCCAGCCGAACAGCACGCCGAAGGTCTACCAAACCCTCAACGTCGTGGCGTCCGCGCTGCAGGATCACCAGATCGACGCGTTCGTGACCGACACCCCGACGGCCCAGTACATGGCCGCCGACCAGATTCCGCACGCGACCATGGTGGGGCAGTTCCCGTCGGCCGACGAGCACTACGGGCTGCTGTTCAGCAAGGGCAATCCGCTGGTCACCTGCGTCAACAAGGCCATAGCCACGCTGCAGGCCGACGGCACGCTGGCCGCGCTGCAGAAGCAGTACCTCGCCATTTACGATGACGTCCGGACGATCAAGCCGTAACCCGGCTGCCGTGCGCGTACTGGTGTCATGACCTCGCAGGACAGTTTCGGTGCCGACCCGCTGAACGCTCCGGTGGCCGGCAGCGTCGGTGCCGGGGCCGGGCTCGCGGGCTCTTTCGGCGCCAGCGGGCGCGGGCCGCGGCTGCTGTCCGGCGGCGGCCGCCGTGCCGTCGCCGTCTCGACGGCCAGCACGCTCGTGGTGCTCGCCGCGCTGGTGGCGATCTTCTGGGTGGCGCCGGGCAGCGCCGCGGTGCGGCACACGTTCTTCAGCCCGGCGGACATGTGGCAGTCGTTCATCGGTAACCCGAAGAAGGGCTACTACTCGGTCGGCGCGGCAATCTGGCTCAACATCCGGATGTTCCTGGTCGCCGAGGTGCTGATCCTCGCGCTCGCGCTGGTGATAGCGCTGGTCCGGCAGTCGACCAGCCCGGTGATGTTCCCGTTCCGCGTGCTCGCCATGGTCTACGTGGACTTCTTTCGCGGCGTTCCGCTGCTGCTCGTGGTCTTCGCGATCGGGCTCGGGGTCCCGGCGCTGCGGCTGACGTTCGTGTCGAGCCAGTCAGCTGCCGTCTACGGGGTCTCGGCGCTTGTGCTGTCCTACTCGGCCTACGTCTCCGAGGTGTACCGGGCCGGACTGAACTCGGTGCACCGCAGCCAGCTCGCCGCCGCCCGGTCGCTTGGGCTGTCGCACGGCACCGCGCTGCGCTACGTCATCCTGCCGCAGGCTCTCCGCAACATCGTCCCGCCGCTGCTGAACGACTTCATCAGCCTGCAGAAGGACACGGCGCTGGTCGCCGTGCTCGGCGCTATCGAGGCCAACGAGGCCGCCCAGATCTACAGCAGCACGGTGTTCAACTTCTCCAGCTTCACCGTGGCCGCGATCCTGTTCTTGATCCTCACGATCCCGCTTGCCAGGTTCACCGACCGGCTGATCGACAGGGACCGGCGCCGCCGGCTGGCCGGAGCTGTCACGTGAGCGCGCTGCGAGCTGGCCCGGAGGCCGGCCAGGCCGCGGGCACCGACGCGATCAGGATCGAGGACCTGCACAAGTCGTTCGGACCGCACGAGGTGCTGAGCGGCGTCAGCCTCACGGTGGCGCCGCACGAGGTGATCTGCCTGATCGGAGCGTCCGGATCCGGCAAGTCCACGCTGTTGCGCTGCATCAACCTGCTGGAGCCGATCGACTCGGGCGGCATCTGGCTGCTCGGCCAGCAAGTCACCGGGCCGGGAGTCGACGTCAACATGGTCCGCCGGCGAGTCGGCATCGTGTTCCAGTCGTTCAACCTGTTCCCGCACATGACAGTGCTGCGGAACGTGACGCTGGCCCCGATGAAGGCGCTGCGCATGCCGAAGGCCGAGGCCGAGGCGTCAGCCAGCGATCTGCTGGCGCGGTTCGGGCTCGCTGACAAGAGGGCTGAGTACCCTGACCGGCTGTCCGGCGGGCAGCAGCAGCGGGTCGCGATCGTCCGTGCACTGGCTGTGCAGCCCCAGATCATGCTGCTGGACGAGGTGACGAGCGCCCTCGACCCGGAGCTCGTCGCCGAGGTCCTCGACGTGATCAGGGAGCTGGCCACGGCCGGCATGACCATGCTGATCGCCACTCACGAGATGGGCTTCGCCAAGGACGTGGCGAACCGGGTCTGTTTCCTCGAGGACGGGCAGATAGTCGAGCAGGCACCGCCAGCCGAGCTGTTCACCGACCCGAAGGACGAGCGGACCCAGCGCTTCCTGCGCAGGATCGTCCAGGCCGGCCGGATGTGACGCTGCACGTATTGCACGAGATTTCCCTTTGGTGTCAGAATTGCTAACCGCAGGTTTCCGGCTGGTAGCAGGCAACGCAAAGGAGCGGCAGAGTGCGCGGATTCACCGGTGGCCGGCTCGGCCGGTCAGTCCCTGCCCTGTTCGGCAGTCCGTCCCGGCTGCTCGCGGTCGGCGCGGTGTGCGCTGCCGCGCTCTGCCCGGCGGTCCCGTCGCTGGCCGCGCAGGCAGCGACGACAGCTACCTGCGGCGGGACCGGATCCGTCAGCACCGTGACCGGCAAGCTGGCCGACGGGGCTGCCTACCTGATGCAGTGTCCGGCCGGGAAGTGGAACGGCACGCTTCTCCTCTACAGCCACGGCTACACGGTTCCCGGCTCGAGTAACCCGGCCGAGGACGTCAGCGACCCGGTGACGGCTAGCTGGATGCTCAGCAACGGCTTCGCCATGGCGGGTTCGTCCTACGCGACGACCGGCTGGGCGATCAAGCAGGCGCTGCCTGACCAGGTCGCCACGCTGTCCGCATTCGACACCAAGTACGGAAAGCCGAAGCAGACGATCGCCTGGGGTGACTCGCTCGGCGGCATCATCACTGCTGGATTGGTCCAGGAGTACCCGAAGCTTTTCACCGCGGCACTGCCCATGTGCGGCGTGCTGTCTGGCGGCGTGGCCACCTGGAACATCGCCCTGGACGCCGAAGTTGCCTTCCAGCAGCTGCTCGCCCCGGATGCCGGGTTGCAGCTGGTGAACATCAAGGACCCGACCGAGAACTACGAGCTCGCGGAAGCGGCACTGGCGGCGGCCCAGAAGACCGTCGCTGGCCAGGCGCGTCTTGCCCTGGTGGCGGCCATGGGTGACACGCCCGGCTGGTACACGCCGCTGTCCAAGCAGCCGGCCAGCACCGACTACGCGCGGCAGGAATACAACCAGTACCTGTGGGACAAGAACATCGACTTCCCGTTCGTCTTCGACTTCCGCGCCAACCTCGAGCAGGACGCTGGCGGTAACCCGTCCTGGACGACAGGTGTCAACTTCGCGCAGCAGCTGCGCAAGTCGGTGAACTACGCCGAGGTCGTCGCCCTGTACAAGAAGGCCGGGCTCAGCCTGTCGGCCGACCTGGCCACGCTGAACAAGGCCGCCAGGATCAGCGCCGACCCGAAGGCAGTGTCGTACCTCGCCGACAACATCAGCTTCAACGGCGAGATCACGGTGCCGGTGCTGAGCGTGCACACCACTGGTGACGGGCTCGTGGTGAACGAGAACGAGCAGGCCTACGCCAAGGTGGTGGACCGGGACCACAACGGTGACCTGCTGCGGCAGATCTTCGTGCACCGTGCCGGGCATTGCGCGTTCAGCCCGGCGGACACGATCACCGCCCTGCAGGTGCTGCTGAAGCGGATCAGCACCGGCCAGTGGGACGCGCGGGCGCTCAGGGCCGCCAGCCTCAACGCCGCCGCTCGCAAGCTCGGCGCCGGGTACAACATCTTCACCGCGCAGAACGGCGAGTGCTACTCGTCCGCTAAGCCGGTCTTCGGGCTCTGTCCGGCGCCGCCGGCTTTCGTGACCTTCAAGCCAGCTGACTACCTGAGGCCTTACGACCTCCCGGCGCCGGCGGGCAGCAAGGGCTAGCGTGCTCGCATAGCATCGGGCAGGTGAGCCGACCGGCACAGCAGTACCCACGCCGCCGTCGGCCTGCCCGTCACTGGCCGCGCAACTTGCTTGTCACGGTCGTGGTGTTGCTTGCGATGCTGGTGGCTGCCGACTTTGCTGCCAAGGCCGTGGCGGAGAACGTGCTGGCCGGCAAGATCGAGCAGCAAGGCCTGCACCGCAGGCCAGCTGTCACGATCGTTGGCTTCCCGTTCCTGACCCAGGCGGCGAGCAAGAACTTCCGGCAGGTCGACATCAGCGCCGCGAACGTGCCAGAGGGCCCGGTCACGATCACGACGCTGCACGCGACGGCGACCGACGTCCGGCTCAGCTCGTACGCCTTCGACAGTGGCACCATCGAGCGGATCACCGGCACGGCGCTGATCAGCTACTCCTCGCTCGCCAATACCCTTACCCGGCAGATCGGCGACCTCGGCACGCTGCTGCGCGGCGCCGGGCTGCAGCTCAGCCCCGCTGGTCCCGACGAGGTCAGGGCCAGCCTGAACCTCATAGTCACGACGGGCTCGGCGGTCTGGCGGATCACCCAGGTGTCCGGCACGGAGCTGAACGTCCGGCTGGTCGACAGCAGCAGCCTGCCGGCCGCCCTGCTCGGCAAGCTGCTGAACGTCCCGCTGCACATCCCCGCGCTCCCGCTTGGCCTGTCCATAACCGGCGTCAGGGTGACGGAGGCCGGCGTCGTCGGATCGATCGGCGCCAGCGACGTCTCGTTCGGCTCCTCCTAGGCGGGTGCGGTCATGAAGGTCTTCTTGTCCAGCGACATGGAGGGCACCGCCGGCGTCGTCGACTGGGAGCAGTGCGCCGGTGACGGCCCGCAGGCGGCCGCCGGGCGACGGCTGCTGCTGGCGGAGGTCAACGCGGCCATCGAGGGTGCCGTCGAGGGCGGTGCCACGCAGGTCGTGGTCAACGACTCGCACTCGGTGATGCGCAACCTCCCGCCAGACGAACTAGCCGGGCAAGCTTCCTACATCTCGGGCAGTCACAAGCCGCTGTACATGATGCAGGGACTCGACGACAGCTTCGGGGCCTGCCTGTTCGTCTCTTACCACGGCTCGGTCGGGGCACCTGCCGGACTGTCGCACACCTACAGCCCGCGCGCGGTCACCGAGGTCAGGCTCGACGGGAAGGTGACGGGCGAGGCGGGGATCAACGCGCTCGTCGCCGCGCACTACGGCGTGCCCGTCGTGCTCGTCACGGGTGATGACTGCGCGTGCGCCGAGACCGCCGAGCTGATTCCCGGTATCCGGGTGGCCGTGGTCAAGCAGCACGTGAGCCGCGTCGCTGCGCACAGCATGCATCCCGTCCGCGCGCGCGAGCTGATCAGGGAGCAGGCCAGGGCAGCCGTGGCAGGGGCCCTGGCAGTGCCGCCGCCGTCGTTCGAGCCGGGGGTGCTGGAGGTCAGCGTCCGGCACACCGACATCGCGGAGGCGGCGAGCTGGGTGCGCGGGGTGGACCGGACCGGACCACGGCAGCTGCGGATCTGCGGCGCGGACCGGCTGGCGACGTACCGGTCGTTCTGCGCCGCGATCCTGCTGACCCGCACGATCGCCCAGGTCGTCTGACTGTCCCGGCCGGCGGCTACCGCCAGCCGGTGCGCTGCCGCAGCCAGGACAGGGCAACCTGCCCCTGAGCGTGCTGGAACGCCCGCAACGTCGGCAGCCCGGGCGGCGCGGGCTGCCTGGCCCTGGACACGAAGTAGCCGGCCACTGCGGCCAGCACGGCGGTCGCCGCGTCGGGATCCGCGGCCCTGGTAACCGGGTGCGCCAGGAAGATCTGCTCGGGCGGCGGGCCGCCTTGCATGGCGATGCTTGGCAGCATGCCGAGCAGGTCCACCCATGGCTGCGCGATGCTGGCCCACGGCCAGTCGACCACATACACCCGGTCCGCCGTCAGCAGCAGGTTGTCTGCCCTCAGGTCGCCGTGCACCAGCGAACCGCCGGCCGCCGCCTGCTCCCACCCGGCCTCCAGGCCGGCCAGCCGCGGCAAGTGCCTGGCCGCCCACGGGTCGAGCCCGGCCAGGTGACCGGGGCTCGCCCCGGCGAGCGAGCGCCAGCCCCGGAACTCGGCTCCCATTCGCTCCGCGGTCGACGGCGCGCCGACCCCGGCAGGCGCGGGCGTGAGCGCCTCGGCCAAGTCGGTTACGGCGTCAAGGACCCGGGCAAGCTCGCCCGCCCGCCATGGCTCCGCGGGCATGGCACCGTCGATGTGCTCGAACAGCAGCAGCACCCAGCCATCCTGCTCGAACGACTCGAGCAGCCGGGGGGCGGGCGCTGCTGCGGGCAGCTTGCCGGCGATGCGCGCCTCGTCCCGGTATAGGCCCGGGCTTTCGGGGTTCGGCTCCGGTCCGACGGCCTTAGCGAACACCCGGCGCCCGTCGGCCAGCACAAGGCGAGCGGCGGCGCCAGGGGAGAACCCGCCCGGCTGGGTCGCCGCGGCGACGACGTGGCTGCCCATGTGCCGCTCGGCCAGGCTGCGCACGTCTTGCGGGACCGCGTGCCAGGACAGCCGCCTGCCACGTGCAGGAGGACCAGGCGATTGTCCGGCAGCGGTTTCCACCCGGTCATCGTGATGATTCTCGGCAGCCGTGGCAAGCGATATTCCACGGCCCGCGGAATGGCCTTTATCGGGTCACTTCGGGAATCGGTTGACAACGGCTGCCAGCAGCGGCGGCGCGACGTATCTTGCTGTGTAAGCCCATACAGCATGGAGGTTGCCGCGTAATGAATTCTGCCGAGCGGTAGCCGGCCGTGGGATATCCAGGGGGGACATCAGCAGGTTCGGGTGCGCCACGGTGGCCGGTCCGGTCGGGGGCAGTGCCGCCGCTGGCTGAGAAGTTCAGCAACCGGCCGGAGTCTGCGCCGAGCCTGGACGAAGCGCTCCGGCGCAGTCCGGCGGTAGCGCTGACTTCCGCACGACCGGCCGGCGCGGACCGGGCAGGGCTGACCGGGGCGTGCGGCAAGACTCAGCTAGCCGCGTTCTATGCGGAGTCCCGGTGGCAGAATCGCGCGGTCGACCTGCTGGTGTGGATAGACGCGAGCAGCCGAGCGTCGATCTTGTGCGGCTATGCCGAGGCGGCCGAAGCGGCCGGCGCCTCCTTCCCGATGACCGGCGCGGAGTCGGTGGCCGCGGGGTTTATTGAGTGGCTTGCCCACACCGACGCGAGATGGCTCGTCGTCCTTGACGATCTGGCTGGTGAGGACCTGGCCGACGGTTTGTGGCCGCGTGGCCGGACGGGTCAGGTGCTCATCACCAGCAGGGACTCCGAGTCGCTCGGTGACAGGTCGCTGTGCCTGGAGATCGGAGCCTACAGCCGCCGTGATGCGATGAGCTACCTGGTCGGCAGGCTCACCGCCGACCCGGAGCAGCGCCGCGGCGCGATCGAGCTGATCGAGGATCTCAGCTTGCAGCCGCTGGCTCTCTCCCAGGCCAGCGCGGTCGTGGCGAACTCATGGCTGACCTGCAGTGACTACCGCGACCACCTGGCGGCGCGGCAGCAGCGGGCGGCAGAGGCGACCGGGGTCAAGCCGCCGGCCGCGGCGCTGACCTGGATACTGGCTGCCGAGCAGGCAGACGTGCTGCTGCCGGGCGGTGCCGCGCAGGCCTGCCTTGCGTTCGGGTCCCGGCTTGACGGGCACGGCATCGCCGTCGACGTGTTCGCGACAACGGTGGCCTGCGACTACATGGCCGGAGCGCTGGCAGGGCGAAACCGGCCGCCCGAGCCCGCCTTCAGCGCCCTGCAGGCGCTGGAGCGCGTCGGCTTGTTCGTGATCGACCGCGCCGGTCATCCGCCTACGGTGCAGGTGAGCCCCGCGGTCCAGGCGGCGGTCCGCGCTGCGACCCCGGCCGGCGTGGCCGCGCCCGCTGCCGTCGCTGCGTCGTCGGCACTGCTTGAGGCCTGGCCAGAGGGTGACCAGCGAACACGGCACGCGCAGTTGTCCCGGTCGGGCGCGGTATCGCTGTTGCGCACCGGCGGGGAGGCGATCTGGGCCAACGGATGCCCGCCGGTGCTGATGCGGGCCGGAGAGAGCTTCGACACCGCGGGCCTGACCGGCCCGGCGGTGGAGTACTGGGGCTGGCTCTCGTCGGCAGCCGACCGGACGCTCGGGCCGGGG
>JASHTT010000399.1 GCA_030040415.1 Streptosporangiaceae bacterium
TGGCGCGTCCTGGCGCCGGTCAGTGCCTGCCTGGCCGTCGCCGGGCTAGCTGCCGGCCTGACCGTGGCGGGCGGATCACACTCCGGCCCGCCGCGTCCAACGGTCCGGGGCACGCGGGTCGCGGTGGGAATGCCGTCGTTCTACGTGACGCTGTCGCTCGATAGCGCCCAGGACGTGATCGCGTCGGTGCACTCATCGCTGAGCGGTCAGGTTCTCAGCCACGTACGGGTGCACCTTGGATTCACCGGCGTGCCAGTGCGCCTCAGGATGACCGCCGTCATCGGCGTCGCTGCGGAGCCGGGCGGACACAAGTTTCTCCTCTACGGCGGCAAGCCAGACGATGTCGGCGAACAAGAGGGGGAGGTCGCGACCTCGTTGCTGACTGTGTCGCGAGCCGGCCGCCTCGCCAAACTGCAGAGCCTGCCCCTGGTGCTGCTGCCACCTGGATCCGAGGCGGTCGAGGGCGTCGCCATATCTCCGGATGGCAGCGAGGTAGCCGCCAGCGTGGAACAGGGCGGCGTCTCGTTCAACACGCACGGCGAGATCCGGCTGTACTCGATGACCGGCCGTGTCATCAGGACCTGGACCGCGCCGAGCGATCCGGGTATCGCGCTCAGCCCGGTATTTACCGGAACCGGGCAGCTGACCTTCGTCTGGCAGGATCACCTGTTCGGCAGCGCGCGATACTTCTACCTCGGTCACAGCGAGATCCGCGTGCTGGACACGACGGCAGCCGGGCACGACCTCCTGCTCAGCTCCAGGCCGATCGCCGTCGGTAAAGGCAAGCTCAGCCTGATCCAGACGGCCGGAGCCGGACGGGCCGACGCGCCGCTAGCCGCCGCCGTGATCAGCGCGACGTCGCTGGGCGGGAGCGGCACTGAGACATTGCGGCTCGACGAACTATCCGCCACCGGCTCGGTCACAAAGGTCGTCGCGAGCGCGTCGAGCAGCTACTCGGGCTATTGGCAGGAGGGCCTGATCTCAGCCAGATGCCAGGTCCTGGCCGTCGCCGCGGACGGCGCGATGCTCGCGGAAGACGGCGGGTTCGGCGAGATCGTGAACGGCAGGTTCATTCCGCTGCCCGACAACCCGGGCGTGTTCGCGGCCGCCTGGTGAGGCGGAAGTGCGCCGCCAGCCGGCTGGCTGGCGGCGCACTTGCCGCTCTCAGAGCCTGGCCCAGGCGCGGGTCAGCACGTCGCGAAGGATCTGCTCCATCTCGTCAAAGTGCTCCTGCGTGCACGTCAGCGGCGGGGACAGCTGGATGACCGGGTCGCCGCGGTCGTCGGCGCGGCAGACCAGGCCCGCCTCGAACAGCTCAGGCGACAGGAAGCCGCGCAGCAGCCGCTCGGACTCGGCGTCGTCGAACGTTTCCCTGGTCGCCTTGTCCTTGACGAGTTCGATGCCGTAGAAGTAACCGGCGCCGCGGACCTCGCCCACGATCGGCAGGTCGGTCAGCTTCTCGAGAGTCGCGCGGAATGCTGCCTCGCCCGCACGGACGTGGCCGAGCAGGTCCTCTTTCTCGAACACGTCCAGGTTGGCCAGCGCCACAGCGCATGACACCGGATGTCCGGCGAACGTCACGCCGTGCAGGAAGCTGGCAGTGCCCGTGCTGAACGGTTCCATCAGCCGGTCGCTGACCATCATGCCGCCGAGCGGCGCGTAGCCGGACGTGACACCCTTGGCGAAGGTGATGATGTCCGGCTGGTAGCCGTAGCGCTGCGAACCGAAGTAGTACCCGAGCCGGCCGAACGCGCAGATCACCTCGTCGGACACGAGCAGCACGCCGTAGGTGTCGCAGATCTCCCTGACTCGCTCGAAGTAGCCGGGCGGCGGCGGGAAGCAGCCGCCGGAGTTCTGTACCGGCTCGAGGAACACCGCGGCGACCGACTCCGGCCCCTCGCGCAGGATCGCTCGCTCGATCTCGTCGGCGGCCCACCGGCCGAACGTCGCCTCGTCGGCCGCCGCGAACGACGGCGCCCGGTAGAAGTTCGTGTTCGGCACCCGGACGCCGCCGGGCGGCAGCGGCTCGAACGGCTCCTTGATCCCGGCGAGCCCGGTGATCGCCAGCGCGCCGAGCGATGTGCCGTGATAGGCGATATCCCGGCTGATCACCTTGTACCTGGCCGGCTGGCCGATCACCTTGAAGTACTGCTTAGCGAGCTTCCAGGCCGACTCGACTGCCTCGGACCCGCTGGTAGTGAAGAAGACCCTGGACAGGTCGCCGGGCGCCAGCCCGGCCAGCCGCTCCGCGAGCTCGATGGCGCGCGGGTGCGCGTACGACCAGAGCGGGAAGTAGGCAAGCTCGCTGGCTTGCCGGGCCCCCGCCTCGGCGACCTCGGTCCGCCCGTGCCCGATCTGGCTGACGAACAGGCCCGCCAGGCCGTCCAGGTACCGCTTGCCGTGCTGGTCGTACACGTACTGGCCAGACCCGCGCACGATGACCGGAACGTCGCCGTCGGCGTAACTGGACATCCTGGTGAAGTGCAGCCACATGTGCCGTTTGGCCTGCTCCTGCAGGGCAGCGATGTCGTCCGGGCCGTATGGCGTGCTCATCTGGTCCCCCAGGTGTAGGTCTGCTTGCGAAGTTTCAAGTACACGAACGTCTCGGTGGCGGTCACGCTCGGGATCGCGCGGACCTGGCTCAGGATCTCCAGTAGCTGGTCGTCGTTCTCGCACACCACCTCTATGAGCAGGTCGAAGGAGCCTGCCGTGATCACCACGTAGTCGATCTGGTCCATACCCGCCAGGATGTCGGCAACCCGCTCAAGGTTTCCGCTGGCGCGGACGCCGACCATGCTCTGCCGCGGGAAGCCCAGCGTCATCGGGTCGGTGACGGCGACGATCTGCATGGCGCCGACGTCGATCAGCCGCTGCACGCGCTGTCGCACGGCCGCCTCGGACAGGCCGACTGCCTTGCCGATTGCGGCATAGGACCGGCGGCCGTCCTGCTGCAACTGCTCGATGATGCTCTTGGACAGGTCGTCCAGGACTACCCTGCCGCCGTCGGCATCGCGGCCGACCGCGGTGCCGCGTCTTGGGCCAGCCGGAGCAAGTTGCGCTCCTGCGGTGTGCGCCATGCACGAGCCTCCCTCGCAGCCCATCGTGCCATGCCATCGGCCACTGTCAACTGATTCCGTAGATAATAGACCGCTCTGTTACTGATTCCCTTGTGTCACCCGGGATTTTCTGCCAGTGTCGTGAGCGCCATGAACCTACCAGGGGGAGCAGCGGTGCCCGGCCAGGAACTGCCCGTACTGTCCAACTTCGTTGATGGCAAGTACCAGCTGGCGCTGGACGGCCGAACGAGCGACGTCGTCGACCCAAGCACGGGCGAGAGCTACCTGCGGGCCCCGGTGTCCGGGCCGGCGGACGTCGACGCGGCGCTGCGCGCGGCAGCGCGCGCGTTCGAGACGTGGCGGGACACGACTCCGGCGCAGCGCAGCCTCGCGCTGCTGAGGTTCGCCGACGCGATCGAGGCACGAGCCGAGGACCTGATCGAGGCCGAGTCGCGCAACACCGGCAAGCCGGTCGCACTGACGCGGACGGACGAGGTACCCCCGCTGGCGGACGAGCTTCGGTTCTTCGCTGGTGCCGCGCGGATACTGGAAGGCAGGTCGGCTGGGGAGTACGTGGCCGGGCACACCTCGATGATCCGGCGAGAGCCGGTCGGCGTGTGCGCCCAGGTCACGCCGTGGAACTACCCGATGATGATGGCCGTCTGGAAGATCGCGCCCGCGCTGGCGGCGGGGAACACCGTGGTGCTCAAGCCTTCCGACACGACGCCGGTGTCGACGCTGCTGCTGGCGGAGATCGCGGCCGAGATCCTGCCGCCAGGCGTGTTCAACGTCGTCTGCGGCGATCGCGACACCGGCCGGGCGCTTGTCGCCCACGAGATCCCGCAGATGGTGTCGATCACCGGCTCGGTCCGCGCGGGGACCGAGGTCGCCGTGGCCGCGGCCGCCGGTCTCAAGCGCGTGCACCTGGAGCTCGGCGGCAAGGCCCCGGTCATCGTGTTCGATGACGCGGATGTCGCGCAGGCGGCGGCGCAGATCACCGAGGCCGGTTACTACAACGCGGGCCAGGACTGCACCGCGGCGACCAGGGTCCTCGCCGGGCCCGGCATCGGCGACGAGCTCACGGCCGCGCTCGTGGAGGCAGCGGCGACGTTGAAGACCGCGGGCCGGGACGTGCCCGACGCCTTCTACGGCCCGCTGAACAACGCCGCCCAGCTCGCCCGCGTCGAGGGCTTCCTGCACCGGGCGCCGGAGCACGCCAGCATCGCCACCGGAGGGCAGCGCGTCGGCGAACGCGGGTTCTGCTTCGCGCCCACGGTGGTGACCGGACTGCGCCAG
>JASHTT010000400.1 GCA_030040415.1 Streptosporangiaceae bacterium
CCGCTGCCGGGCACCAGACCGACCTTGGTCTCTGGCAGGCCGAACACCGCGGTCTCGTCCGCGACCACGATGTCGCAGCTCAGCGCCAGCTCACAGCCACCGCCGAGGGCGAACCCCTGCACCGCGGCGATCACTGGCTGCGGAAGCGCCAGCAGCGCGCCGAATCCGGCCCGGAACAACGGCCGTTGAGCGCCTAGTTGCGAGTCGCTCATCGCCGCACGTTCCTTCAAATCGGCGCCGACGCAAAAGGCGCGGTCCCCGGACGCGCACAGCACGACGGCGCGAACGCTGCCCTGCGCGGCAAGCTCGCCGCACACGCGTGCCAGCTCCGTCACCGTCGCCGTGTCGAGCGCGTTCATGGCGGCGGGCCGGTGCAGGACGATCTCGGCGACATCGGCGCTCGGCGTTCCGTCGACGGGATGGCGGTGCAGCAGCACGGCTGCAGCATCCGGTCGGACCATAACCGCAGGGTAGCCGCAGTCTTACTGCTGCTCGCGCGCCAGGCGCTGCTGCTCGTCCTCGACGAGCTGGAACAACGTCGCCTGCACGCGCTTGACCTGCGGGATCTCCGTGAGCACGAGCTGACTGCGCTCGCCAGGTGACTCCACAACGAGGCGGCCGCAGCCGAGCAACCGGTCCATCGGGCCCTGCGCGAACGAGACGTCACTGATCTTCGACAACGGGAAATCACGTCCCCTGCGGGCGATCACCCCGTCTCGCAGCCGCAGCCGGCGGGTGGTCAGCTCGTAGCTCGTCGTCCACCAGCGCAGCAGTGGTCCCGCCACGAAGATGATCACGGCAGCGAGCGCCGCCACGCCGATGACCAGCCGCGCCACGGCGTGCTGGAACTGCGACACGAGGAGCAGCAGGGCAAGCGCGACCACGATTATCGCCGCCAGGAACAAGATCGGCCAGATGATCGTCTTCCAGTGCCTGTGCAGCCGCAGAACGAGGTGCTCGCCCTGGGTCAGGTCCGCAGTGCCGGCCACATGCCTCATGGTGGCACGGAAGCCAGGAAAATGTGCGCTACCGCACGTGCACGACGTCGCCCGCGCTGACCGGAACGGGGCCAGCAGCGGTCTGCACGACAAGCTGCCCCCAGCGGTCGATGTCGCTGGCCAGTCCGGCGATGACGCGGCCGCCGGGCAGTTCTACCCGCACCTGCCGACCGAGGGTCGAGCACTCCCGCAGGTACTCGGCCCGCAGGCCACTGACCTCGGGATCGCCCGGCCGCGGACCGGCGGACCAGCGCAGGTACCAGTCCTCGAAGCAGCCGAGCACGGCGACGAGCAGCGCCTGCCGGTCCGTGCGCGCCCCAAGCACCGCGAGGGACGTCGCGGGTGCTCCGGATGGCCGGGCTGGTCCGCCGGGCAGTTCCTCGGCCAGCTGGCCAACGTTGATGCCGAACCCCACGACGACCGCGTCACCCGCCTGCTCGGCCAGGATTCCGGCCAGTTTGGCCTCCCCGCTAAGCACGTCGTTCGGCCACTTCAGGCTGGCCTGCACGGCCGCCTGGCCGCGCACGGCCGACGCGACCGCCACTCCCGCGAGCAACGGCAGCCAGCCACGCCACGCCGGGGCAACGCCGACCGGCCGGAGCAGCGCGGAGAACGTGAGGGCCGCTCCAGGGACGCTGTGCCAGCTTCGGTCCAGCCGGCCGCGACCGCGGGTCTGTTCCTCGGCGACCAGCACGGCACCGGCCGCCGCCCCGGCCCGGGCGGCGGAAAGCAGGTCCTCGTTGGTCGAACCGGTGCTGGCCACGACCGACAGTCCGGACCACAGGGCGGATCCGGCCAGCACCTCCTGGCGCAGGGCCGACTCGCCGAGCGGCTGTCGTCCGTCCCGTTCCCTGATGGCTCCTCCACCTTGCCTAGCGGCGCGCCGAGCCCGGCGAAGCCGTCCGGCCAGCGTCTGCTGACCGGTACTCTAGGCTCCGATTCATCGGGCCAAGACGCGCATGCCTTGCTGTGCGTCCGGACACAGTGGGGCTAGCCCTGACCGACCTTAAGGCAACTCCCGAGGAAGACGGCCGTTCCGGCGCGCCGACCGCCGATGACCCGGTTGCCGACCGGGCCTCGGCCGGCCATCCGTCTCCGGCGACGGTCGCAGCTCGCTGGTTGCGCACCGAGGTCTCCCCGCGTGCGCTGTGGCGCAAGCACAGGCTGTTCACGATCGTCCTCGGCTTGTCGCTGATCCCGCGGATCCTGGAAATGCTGTCCTTCCGGCCCGCGTTGCTGACCGCCGACTCCTTCGTCTACATGCAGGAGGCAGTCAACCACTCGCTGGGCACGATCAGGCCATCCGGCTACTCGCTGTTCCTGGCCTTCTTCCACCTCATCCCGCACTCGCTGCCCGTTGTCGTGGCCGTGCAGCACCTGATGGGCCTGGCGATCGCCGCGGGGGTCTATGCGCTGCTGCGGTACTGGGGACTGCCGGGCTGGGGAGCAACGCTGGCGACACTGCCCACGCTGTTCGACACCCGCGAGATAGCGCTCGAGTCCTACATCCTGCCGGACACCCTGTACTGCCTCGTCCTGCTGATCATCGTTGCGCTGCTGATCACCAAGCGGACGCCGCGGCCATGGCAGTGCGTCGTCGCCGCGCTGCTGCTCGCTTACGTGTGCGTGCTGCGCGGGAACGGCATCCTGCTGGTCCTGGTTGTGGCGGCCTTCCTGCTGATCAGGCGCGTTGGCTGGCGGGCGCTCACGGCCTCGCTCGCGGTCTTCGCCTTCCCGCTGCTGATGTACGCCGTGGTGTTCCACGGCGAGACCGGCCAGTTCAACCTGACCTCAAGCGACGGCCTCTTCCTGTGGTCGCGGACGACGAGCTTCGCCAACTGCAGCGTCATCAAGCCGCCTGCGGACCTGCGGCCGCTGTGCCCGAGCGCAGAGAAGCCCACCAAGGTCGCGCGGGACGCGCCCAGCTTCTCGCTGTCCAACGACCTGGTCCAGAACTCGCCGACGGAGTACCTGTGGGCGAGCGACGCATGGTGGCGGACCGACTCCGATCCAGGGTTCAACGCGCACAACAACTCACTCGCCCTGCGCTTCGCGCTGCTGGCCATCTCCAAGCAGCCGCTGAGCTACCTGCGCGTGGTGAGCAGGGACGTACTGCTCACGTTCATCGCCACCGACCGGCCGCAGGACGGGTACAACATGTACCTCACGCCCGCGCCGCGGATCGCAAATCCGCTGCCGTCGTACTACATCAAGTACGAGCGGGAGTTCGCGGGAACGACCGAGAACACGCACCCCGTCTATCCGTACGCGCAGCTCATGCTCGACTACCAGCAGCCCGTCTACTTCCCCGGCGTGGTTTTCCTGCTGATCGTGCTGGCCGGCGTCGCCGGGGTGATCATGAACTGGCGGCGGTGGGGCGGGATCCAGCTGTTGCCAGCCGGGCTCGCGGTGGTGAGCATCGTGTCCCCGGCCCTGCTGACCCAGTCGCTGTACCGGTACGCCATCGCGGCCATCCCGCTCGCCTGCATCGCCGCCGGGCTGTGCTTCACCCGGCTGCACGGCGGCCGGGCGCTCGCGGGCAGGAACGTCGCCGGCGAGCCGGCGGCCAGCGAGGCCGAGCCGGGTCCGGCGCTGGCAGGTGACGCCGGCCGGGCGCAGATGGCCTAGCCTGTGCCGCATGGCCTCCGACTCGCTGCTCGATGACGCCCCGGACGCTGCTCCGGACCCGCACACCACCGCCGGCAAGCTTGCCGACCTGGATCGGCGCAGGTACGAAGCGATTCACGCAGGCACCGCGCGCCAGGTAGAGCGGCAGCACGCCAAGGGCAAGATGACGGCGCGAGAGCGGGTTGACGCGCT
>JASHTT010000401.1 GCA_030040415.1 Streptosporangiaceae bacterium
TATCGCCCGGTGCCCATGGCCGATCTGTCCGCGGTGCGGGCGGCACTCGCCGACCAGCCTGCGCGGATGGTATGGGTTGAGACGCCGACGAACCCGCTGCTGTCGGTCGCCGATATCGCGGCGCTCGCGCAGCTCGCCCGCGACGGCGGAGCGCTGCTCGTGGTGGACAACACCTTCGCCTCGCCCTACCTGCAGCAACCGCTGACGCTCGGCGCCGACGTGGTCGTGCACTCGACCACCAAGTACATCGGCGGGCATTCCGACGTGGTCGGAGGCGCCGTGGTCGTCGCGGACACGGAACTCGGCGAGCAGCTCTATTTTTTGCGGAACGCGACTGGTTCGCCGGCTGCCCCGTTCGACGCCTGGCTTACTTTGCGCGGCTGCAAGACCCTGGCAGTGCGGATGGACAGGCATTGCGAGAATGCCCAGCGGGTGGCCGACATGCTTGCCGGTCACCCGGCCGTCAGCCACGTCTACTATCCAGGGCTGGCCAGCCATCCGGGTCACGAACTGGCGGCCAAGCAGATGCGGGGGTTCGGCGGGATGGTGTCGTTCCGTGCCCGCGGCGGCGGCGATGCGGCCCTGCAGGTCTGCGGGCGGACTCGGCTGTTCACCCTGGGGGAGTCACTGGGCGGTGTCGAGTCGCTGATCGAGCACCCTGCACGGATGACGCACGCCTCGGTGGCGGGATCGCCGCTTGAGGTACCGGACGACCTCGTGCGGCTCTCGGTCGGCATCGAGTCGGCCGATGACCTGATCGAGGACCTGCGCGACGCCCTGGCCTGACCGGCTGTCAGGACTCCAGATAGGCCAGCACCGCCAGCACCCGCCGGTGGTCTGCCTCCGAGACCGGCAGCCCTAGCTTGCTGAAGATGTTGCCGGTGTGCTTCTCCACCGCCCGCTCGGAGATCACCAGCAAGTCGGCGATGCCGCTGTTCGAGCGGCCCTCCGCCATCAGCGCGAGCACCTCGCGTTCCCGCGAGGTCAGGCTGGCTAGCGAGCTGGCGTGGCGGCTGGCACCGAGCAGTTGCGTCACGACCTCCGGGTCGAGCACGGTGCCACCCGCCGCCACCCGGCTGAGCGCATCGCTGAACTCGCCGACGTTGGCGACGCGATCCTTGAGCAGGTACCCGACGCCGACGGCACCCGCCGCGCCGCGGCCGGAGCGCATGCCCAGTAGGTCGGCCGCATAGCGGGTCTCGACGTACTGCGAGAACACCAGGATCGGCATGCCCGGCCGGTCGTGCCGGATCGTGATCGCCGCTCTGAGCCCCTCGTCGGTGTGGCCTGGTGGCATCCGGACGTCGACGATCGCGATGTCGGGATCATGCTCGGCGACGGCAGCGCACAGCGCCTGGGCGTCGCCGACGGCAGCGACGACGTCGTGTCCGCGATCTGCGAGGACCTCCACGAGCCCCGCCCGGACGACGGCCGAGTCCTCGGCGACGACGATCCGCATGCCAGGCGTCCCCTCTTCACGCGTGAGACGGCAGCTCTACGGTGACGACTGTCGGGCCGCCGCGCGGGCTGCTGATCTCCATCCGGCCGTCCACCGTCCGGATCCGCTCCGCCAGTCCGCGCAGCCCGCCGCCCGCTTCCGGCCTGACACCGCCCTGGCCGTCGTCGGTAACCCGCACCCGGAGCAGGCCGGGCACGTGCACGGCCTCCAGCGTGGCGTGCCGGGCATCGCTGTGCTTGGCCACGTTGGCGAGCAGTTCGGCCGCGCAGAAGTAGGCGATGGTCTCGATAGCCGCCGACGGCCTCTCGCCGATGTCGGTGATCAGCTCGACGGGAACCGCGCTACGGGCGGCGAGCGTAGTCAGCGCGTCGGTCAGACCGTTGTCCAGCACAGGCGGGTGAATTCCCCGGGCAAGCACGCGCAGCTCGGTGATCGCCTCGATCGCGCTCCGGTGTGCGGCGTCGACGAGTTCGACGGCCCGGTCCAGGTCGGCGGGCGCCAGGCCGTCGGGGGTGCTGCCCAGCTTCTCCCTGGCCAAGCCCAGCTTCATGGCCAGCCCGACGAGCTGAGCCTGGGCCCCGTCATGCAGGTCGCGCTCGATGGTGCGCAGCCGGGCCGCGGAGTCGTCGACTGCTCGGGCCCGGCTCTCCTCCAGGTCGCGCACCCGCTGGGCCAGCGAAGACGCGCCGAGCAGGTTGCGGATCAGCGACCGGTCAACCGAGACAACCTGGTGGGTCAGCCAGGGAGCGGCCAGCAGCGCTAGCACTCCCGCCGGCACGAGCAGGACATCGGTGATCTGCTGACCTGCCGAACTCATGTGATGGTTCAGCGCCCACCAGAGGGGCTCGGTCAGGCCCAGCAGCCCGCCTAGCCAGAAGATGGCGACGACGGCGAGCATAGCCAGGCTGACTGGGAGCTTCAGTGCTAAGTAAGCCCGGGCGCGCCAGGCGGGCCTGTCCCGGATCATGACTTCCAGCCAGCTGCTGTGTTTCTGCAGCTCCTCGATGGCTACCTGCTCCCGGGCGGCCAGCTCGGCGACCTGGGTGCCGGTCAGCCCGCTGACTAGGAGCCTGTCCAGGTCTAGCTGTTGCACCTGACCGCCAGCCGTGACGAACAGGCCGGTCAACCGGGCAGTCTCGGCCGCTTTGACGGTCAGGTACCGCGCTGGGCGCATGGGCGGCGGTGGCGGTACCCGCTCGCCGAGAAGCCTGCGCAGGACGCGCCGGTTGGCGGAACCGAACTCCCTCGCGACAGGAGTGGACACGAACAGGAGTATGGGATGCGCGCACGAACAGACTGTGACGAAGAAGCCGGCGACGGCCAGCGGGAGGCTGGTGAACACGTAGCCGACCTCGGCCCAGGCACGCCGGCTGAACGGGGCCAGCAGGATGCGGCGGGTCATCGAGGCCGACGAAGCGGGCGCCAGCTGGGTCACAACGCCATTGTCGCCGGTCAGGAGGAGATCCGAGTGCCCTAGAACCACTTGATTTCGCATGACTTGATCGTCGCGGCCCCACCCGGCCACGTCGATGGTGGCGTCACCCGGCTTCGGAGTAGTGCTAGCACGACTGGCGGCCGACTGGAATGCCCGCCGCCCCCCGAGTGCCAGGCGTACCCGTCGTTACGAAGCTGTACGGGTACGCCCAGCCACGTCGGTGCAGTTGGTTACTTCTTCTTGCTCGTCCACCAGGCGCCGACGAACAGCGCCACGCCAACGAC
>JASHTT010000402.1 GCA_030040415.1 Streptosporangiaceae bacterium
GTGCACAGGAAGACGAACTTCTTGCGCTTGATCAGCTCCTCGACGATGACCTCGATCTGCGGGTGCATGAGCGGCTCGCCGCCGGCGATCGACACCATCGGCGCGCCGCACTCCTCGATGGCCGCGATGGCCTGCTCGACCGGCATCCGCTGCTTGAGTATGTCGTGCGGATGCTGGATCTTCCCGCAGCCGGCGCACTTGAGGTTGCAGGCGAACAGCGGCTCGAGCTCGACGAGAAGCGGGAACTTCTCCCGGCGCGCCAGCTTCTGGCGCATCAGGTAGGACCCCACGCGCAGGCTCTGCCGCAGCGGCATCGCCATGATTTACCTCACTTCCTTCGGTAGCCCGAACTGGATGGTCTCGGCCGCAACCACGACCTCGCTGGTCTGCACGCTGCCGAGCCCGGACAGTGCCTGCGTGATCTGGCCGACCACTTCAGGCGGCGCCGACGCGCCCGCAGTTATCCCGACGACGCTGGCACCGGCCAGCCAGCCAAGCTCGATGTCCTCGGGGCCGTCGATCAGGTAAGCGCGCGTTCCGGCCCGGCGCGCGGTCTCCACCAGCCTGAGCGAGTTCGAGGAGTTGGCCGAGCCGGCCACCAGCACGAGGTCGGACCGTCCCGCGATGGACTGCACGGCCTGCTGCCTGTTGGTTGTCGCATAGCAGATGTCGTCGCTGCCCGGTCCCCTTGCCGACGGGAAGCGGTCGAGCAGCGCGTCGACCACGCCGCCCGCCTCCTGCGCCGACAGCGTCGTCTGCATCAGGTACGCGACCTTGTCTGGGTTAGCCGGGCGCAGGCTCGCGACGTCGTCGGCGGTCTGCACGAGGGTCATCGAGGACGGCGCCTCGCCCATGGTCCCCTCGACCTCCTCGTGCCCGGCGTGCCCGATGAGCGCGACCAGGTAGCCGTCGGCGGCGAACCTGCGAGCCTCGACGTGCACCTTCGATACCAGCGGGCAAGTCGCGTCGATCGCGTCCAGGCCGCGACGGGCGGCCTCCTGCCGGACGGCGGGCGAGACGCCGTGCGCCGAGTACACGACGGTGGCACCGTCCGGCACCTCGTCGAGCTCGTCGACAAAGATCGCGCCGAGGTCGGCCAGCCGGGCCACCACCCGCGTGTTGTGCACGATCTGCTTGCGCACGTAGACCGGCGCGCCGCGCTGCTCGAGCACCCGCTCGACTATCTCGATCGCGCGCTCCACGCCCGCGCAGAACGACCTGGGGCTGGCCAGCACCACCTGCCGAGGTGACACCGCGGCTGCCCACCGGGCCAGCGACGGGGCGGCCAGCCGAAGCGACCGGAGCGCCGCGAGGCCGCCCGCCACGATCCGCGGGCTGACCACTGGTTGCGCTGGGGTATCCGAGATCGCTCGGACCACGACGGCCGGACAGCCATTGGCGCCGGCCAGCAGCGATGCCGACTCCATGTCCACGGCGATCGCACCGGTCGCCGCCAGCGCCGCGTGCCCGCCGCCACGGACCACGTGGTCCACCGTGGCAATTTTGCCGATCCGGACTTTTAGCCCGGCCCGCCGCAGCTCGCCGGCCAGCAGCGGCGCCGACGGGCAACTGACCGTCGTCACGCCGTCGGTCACCTCGGACGCCACGACCAGGTCGCCGAGCGCGAGTTCGTCGGTCAGCGCTCCGCCGACGCCGCCGACCGCCAGCATCCCGGCGCCGGAACGCGCGATCCTGGCGGCAGCCGCAGTGGCCCGGGCTGGCCCGTACCCGGTGGTCAGGACCTGCACGGGCGCCTGCCCGTTCCGGCCGCCGTCCGCGCCATCGAACTCGCGCAGCCCGCGGCGCAGCGCCCTGGCCTCGATGCGCAGCGGCGCGTAGATCGTCCGCGCGCTCATCCCGAGCCCTCCCAGGCTGCGCAGAACCGGCCGAGCGCGCTCACCGGGAACACCAGCCCGCTCATCGCGCGCCCCCCGCCACGGCGCAGAACCTGCCGAGCGCGCTCACCGGGAACACCAGCCGGTACAGGTGGTAGTTGATGTAGAAGTCACCGGGGAACCCGGTCCCGGTGAACTGCGGCTCGTCCCACGTCCCGTCCGCCCGCTGGGTGGCGGCCAGCCACGCGACGCCGCCCTCCGCGGATCGCATGGCATCCTCGCTACCGGCGGCGAGCAGCGCGAGCAGCGCCCACGCGGTCTGCGACGCGGTCGACTCGCCCCGTCCCGACCAGCCGGGGTCGTCGTAAGAGCGCAGGTCCTCGCCCCAGCCGCCGTCGGCGTTCTGGTGACTGATAAGCCAGTCCACGGCGCGCCTGATGGTCGGCTTGCCGGGCTGCACGCCCGCCGCGATCAGCGCCGGCACCACCGCACCGGTGCCGTACACGTAGTTCGCGCCCCAGCGGCCGAACCACGAACCGTCAGCCTCCTGAGCGCGCAGCAGCCACACGACGCCGCGGCGCACAGCCTTGCTGCCCGCGAGCCCCGCGCCGCACAGCGCCTCCACCGTGTGCGCGGTGACGTCGGCCGACGGCGGGTCGGTGACTGCACCGAAGTCGCAGAATGGCAGCTTGGCCACGAGCTGGCTGCTGTTGTCGGCGTCGAAGGCGCCCCAGCCGCCGTCGGCCGACTGCATGCCGACCAGCCACTGGACCGCGCGCACCGACGCTCCGGCCACATGCCCGGACGTGCCCGGCAAGCTGCCAGCCGGCAGTGCCACCCGGCGCAGCGCGAGTAGCACCTCCGCTGTGTCGTCGACGTCCGGGTAGCCGTCGTTGTCGAACTCGAACGCCCAGCCGGCCGGTGGCAGGCCAGGCCTGCGCACTTGCCAGTCACCGGGGCCGCGGATCTCTTCGGCGAGCAGCCACCTCGCCGCCGACGCAAGCGCGGGGTGGTCGGCGGGCAGGCCCGCGTCGCCGAGCGCGACCACCGACAGCGCGGTGTCCCAGACGGGTGACTGGCAGGCCTCGAGCCGCCGCACTGGCCCGTCGGGGCTGTCCTCGCGCACGGTAAACCCGTCCAGGCCGGCCAGACCGCGCTCGATCACCGGGTGGTCGAGGCCGTAGCCGAGCAGGTGCAGCGCGATCAGTGAGTAGACCCATGGCGGCTGGATGCCGCCCCAGCAGCCGTCTCGCTCCTGCCGCGCAATGATCCAGTCGGCGCACCGGCGGATGGCGGCCCGCCGCAGCGCTGCGGCCGGGCCGTTCTTCACGAGATAGCGCTCGTAGCCATGCAGCGCCTTATCGAGCCCGCCGAACGCGCGCGCCCAGCCGTCCGGCTTTCCGCCGGCCCTCGGCAGCCCCTGTCTGTCCGACGCCGACCCGCAGCGCAACTCGCTGATGCCGAATGGCAGCGGCCGGACCGGACGCACCGAGCAGACGATCGTCAGCGGCACGATGGTCTGTCGCGCCCAGCAGGCCCAGTCGTAGACGTTAAGCGGGAACCACGAAGGCAGCCAGATGAGCTCCGGCGGCATCACCGGCAGGTCGTCCCACGACCACTCGCCGAACAGCGCGAGCCAGATCCGGGTGAACACGCGGGTCGCCTCGATGCCACCGCGGTCACGGATCCACTGCGCAGCCTCGGCCATGTGCGGTGCGTCCGGGCTGTCGCCGGCCAGCCGCAGCGCCACGTATGCCTCGGCGGTCGTGGACAGGTCACCGTCGCCGCCGTGGAAGTTCGCCCAGGTACCGTCGGCGCGCTGGCAGGACCTGATCCAGCGGGCCGCGGCATCGGTCTGCTCGGCCGTGCGCACGCCAAGGAACTCCCGCAGCATCAGGTCCTCGGCATCCATCGTGACGTTGGTCTCCAGCTCGCCCTGCCACCAGCCTTCGGGCTGCTGCAGGCCGAGCAGGTGCGCCACCGCGCCATCCAGCGCCTGGATCGCCTGGTCAAGTGCGGGCGCGTCGGGGTCGGCCTGGCGGGCCGGACCGGCACCGCGGCCAGGCGCCGCGACGTGCTGTGTCACCATTGCCGCGCCGTGATGAACTCGGCGATGCCAGCGAACTCGGCCCGTACGTCATCGGCCATCTCCGCGTCCGCCAGGCAGCCGATCGCCGCGGACAGCTCGGCGTCAGCGGCAGCTTCGGTGCGCTCCCGGCCGCCTGCCGCTTCCACTAGCTTGGCGGCCCGTGCCACCTCGTCCTCGGTCAGCTCCCGCGGCTCGGCGAACAGGGCGGCCAGTTCCAGCCCGGCGTCGGTACCGCTGGTGATCGCGGCGACGATCGGCATCGACTTCTTCCTGGACCGCAGGTCCGACCCGACAGGCTTGCCGGTGACCTCGGGGGCGCCCCAGATGCCGAGTAGGTCGTCGGTCAGCTGGAAGGCCAGGCCCATGTGCGCGCCGAAGCCGGCCAGGCTCATCGCCAGACCTGGTGGCGCACCGACGTAGATCGCGCCGATGCTGCACGCGCAGGCCATCAGCGCAGCGGTCTTGTCTCCCGCCATGTTCTGGCACTCGTCGACCTGCACGTCGCTCCTGCGCTCGAATGCCAGGTCTGCGCCCTGCCCGGCGATCAGCCGCTGCACCGCGGCGGACAGGCACCGAGCGGCCCACAAGCCGTAGGGCGGCGTCTCGAGCAGCAGGTCCTGTGCGAGTGTCAGCAACGCATCGCCGGCCAGGATGGCGGGCCCGACGCCGAACACAGTCCAAGCCGTCGGGCGGTGCCTGCGCTCCGTGTCGCCGTCCATGATGTCGTCGTGCAGCAGCGAGAAGTTGTGCACCAGCTCGACCGCGGCAGCGGGTGGCACGCCGCGTTCGGGGCCGCCGCCGGCCGCGCGCGCC
>JASHTT010000403.1 GCA_030040415.1 Streptosporangiaceae bacterium
GCGTCGACGATCCACTGCAGGTCGGAGAAGGTCGAGTGGAGCGAGTGCTGAATGTCCGGCAGCGCGACAGTGACGATCGTGATGTCGAGCAGGAGCATGAACGTGCCGACGCAAACGGCGACCAGCGTCCACCACTTGTTACCGCGGTAGCTCGCCTGCGCGCCGGGTTGCTCCGCCTGCCGGGCGGCGCTGTACCCGGTCTTGGCCGCGTTGACCTCTGCCACTACAGACCCCCCATGACCGGCGGCTGCTCACTGGCTAGCCAACAATGCAGCGCGCGAGACATTCCCGGCCGTCCGGAATCACGCCGGGCCGACCGGGCCGGTCCCGCGGACCGACCGCTTGCCGAGCCCGTACCGCCGCTCGCACGTCGCGCGGAGCTTCGGGTCGAGCGACTCCCTCATCAGCGGCCAGTCCTGGCGGAGCAGGCCGGGGTTCACGAACCTCGCGATGTCGTTGCGCCGGCCCTGGGTCAGCACGATGCCGTACATGCTGCGTCTCGTCGCGTCGTCGGTGACGTCGCACTCACGCAGCCCGGGCCAGGCCAGGTGCCGTGGCAGCACGATCGTGCCCACCGCGGGCCCGCGCAGGTCGTCGAGCCGCTCGGGCAGGCGGCTCGCGTGCGGCCCGCGGCCGGCGAGCAGGTCAGCTAGGGACATGCATCGATTATCACCACCCGGGCCCGGAGCCCTGCTCGTGACCGGCAGTAGGAGGCGACTACGCTGCGTAATCGAGTCGGAGTACGGCGTGCCGCCCGCCAGCGTCACCCGCGACCGGGGATCCCGTGCGGTCGTTACTACGGCGGATAGCGCTACCCTCGTAACATGTCCAGTAACACGACCAAGCCGCGGTGGCTGTTCCTGATCAAGCCGCGTTGGCTGGCGTGGCACGCGTTCGCCGTGGTCGCGTTTATCGGCATGCTCTGGCTAGGCGACTGGCAGTTCCACCGCGCCGAGAGCGGCAACGCGCTGAGCTGGGCTTATACGTTCGAGTGGCCGATCTTTGCGGTCCTTGGGGCGCTGTTCTGGGGCAAGACCATCATCGACGAGTGGCGCGGCCCCGAGGTTGTGGCCGCCAGGGCAGCCGCAAAGCGGGCGCGCCGCTCTTCGTCTGGCCCGGTACCCGCCCCGCCTGGCGCCGCCTCGGCCGTGCTGGCCGACGGCGAGCCCGGTTCCGACGGGCTGGATGCCAGCAGCGAGGACGACCCTGAGCTCGTCGCCTACAACGCGTACCTCGCCAGACTCAACAAGGAGGTCCGCGGCCACGGTCGGTGGCACGGCCTGCGCTAACCGGCCCGTGCGCTGGCCGGCTCGTGCGCTAGTTGGCGCCTGCTAGCCTCGGCGCCGGATCAACACAGCTGACCAGCGAAGGAGGTCCGGGTGAGCTCGGAGACGGTCCGCCTGGTCGTGCGGGCCTACCGCACGATGGCGTACGTGACCGGCACGATGCTGTGCATCCTGGTCTTTGTCGGCATCCCGCTGCAGGTCTGGGGCAACAACCTGACGGTTGTCAAGATCGTCGGTACCGCGCACGGGATCCTCTACATCATCTACATCCTGGTCGCCTTCACGATGACGCGAGCCGTCCGGATGAAGATGGCCAGCCCGAGCACGATCATCGTGCTCGCCGCCGGGACCATCCCGATCCTCACCTTCGTCGTAGAGCGCTGGGTGACCCACCGTTACATTGACCCGGTGCTCGGGAAGGCCGGCTCCGCGCCCAGTGAGCAGCCAGTACTTCGCTGAACAGCCCACCGCCGGGCATCGCCCGGGTACCGTGCACGTCGTCTTGCCTGATGTCTACCTGACGCTGGCCACCGACTCCGGAACGTTCTCGCCCGGCAGGCTTGACCCTGGCACGAGGCTGCTGCTGGACACCGCGCCACCGCCGCCCGCCGACGGTGACCTGCTCGACCTGGGCTGCGGCTACGGGCCGCTGGCGCTAGTGCTCGCGGCCAGGGCTCCGGCCGCCCGGGTCTGGGTGGTCGATGTCAACCAGCGGGCGCTTGAACTGTGCCGTCGCAACGCTGCCACCGCCGCTCTGGCCAACGTCCGCGCCCTGGCTCCGGACGACCACGAGCTTCCGCCCAGCTATCAGGTGATCTGGTCGAACCCGCCGATTCGGATCGGCAAGCGCGCGCTGCACGAGCTGCTCACTGGCTGGCTGCGACGGCTCGCGCCCGGCGCGGCCGCGTACCTGGTCGTGCAGCGTAATCTCGGCTCCGACTCGCTGCAGGACTGGCTGACGCAATCCGGATGGCACGCGGAGCGCCGCGCCGCCCGGGCCGGATACCGGGTGCTGCGGGTCGCCCGATGACGGCACGGCAGCTCGGTCAGACCGAGGTGAAGCGGCTCAACCGGGCCTGGCGGCGCCGCACCGAGCGCAGGCTCGGCCTGCTGCTCGACTGTGTAGCGCAACCGTTCAACGTGGGGTCGATCATCAGGACGGCGGCGGCCTTCGGCGTCGAGCAGATCTGGCTCTGCGGGGACAGCGCGCAGCCGGGGAATCCCTCGGCGCGCAAGACCGCGCTCGGCACCGACCGGCTGATCTCGTTCGAGTCCGCTCCGACTGGCGCATCGGGCGCCGAGGCGGCCCGGCAGGCCGGCTACCAGATCGTAGCCATCGAGCTCGCCGACGGCGCGGTAGCGCTGCACGAGGCCGAACTGGACGGCGACGTCTGCCTCGCGCTCGGCAACGAGGACCGCGGCTGCTCGCCGGGCCTGCTGGCCGCCGCCGATCTCATCGCGTACATACCGCAGCCCGGCAAGGTCGGCTCGCTGAACGTGGCGGCAGCCGCGGCCATCGCCATCGCCGAGGCACGCCGGCGGGAGTGGGCCCCGCCGGGCGACGCGCCCGACGGTAACTCTGCCGGTCCCGGGCAGGCTGCATACTAAGCGCGTGCCAACTGGCTACCTGGACCACCCGTGGCCGCTCGCGTTCGCGCACCGCGGCGGCGCCGGCCACTTTCCGGAGAACTCGTGGAAGGCTTTCGAGCACGCGATCCGGCTCGGCTACGCCTACCTGGAGACCGACGCGCACGCCACCAGTGACGGCGTGGTCGTCGCGTTTCACGACAAGACGCTGGACCGGGTCACTGACGCCCGGGGCCGGATTGCCGAGCTGACCTGGCGCCAGGTGGCAGCCGCCAGGATTGCGGGGGCCGAGCCCATCCCCTTGCTGGCCGACCTGCTGACCGCCTGGCCGGACGCGCGGTTCAACATCGACGTCAAGGACGCGCCGGCCGTCGGCCCGCTGGTCGGCGTCTTGCAAGCGACCAACGCGTGGGACCGGGTGTGCCTGACCTCTTTCTCCGGCATGCGGCTGAGCGCGACCAGACGGCTGCTGCCACGGCCGGTCTGCACGGCCACCACGCCCGCGGGCATCGGCGCGATCCGGGCCGGCCTGCCACGCCGGATGCTCACGGCACGATTCGCGGCTCTCTCCGTACGTTGCGCGCAGATCCCGTTCAGCATGGCTACCCCCGGCTTCCTCGGGCGGGCGCACGCGGCAGGCCTGCAGGTGCACGCCTGGACTGTCAACGACCGCGCGACTATGGCCAGCCTGCTCGATCTCGGCGTGGACGGCATCATGACTGACGAGATCGAGTTGCTGCGCGACCTGCTGATCTCGCGCAGCCAGTGGCAGCCGCGGGTCTCCGGCTAGCCGCCCGGGCCGCGCTCCGCAGGCGACGGCCACAGCGAATTGCCCCAAGATCCTTCCGTGCCCGGGGTTGGAACGACCGCCTTGCGGGAATCTTGTCCAGGAACTCACCGTTGGTGATAGTGGACGGCGAGCCCCGGGGAGGCTGTAACAGATGGCGGAGCGTGCACTTCGCGGTACGAGGCTCGGAGCCACGAGCTACGAGAACGACCGCAATACCGACCTGGCGCCGCGCCAGGAGGTGGCCTTCGAATGCCCTAAGGGCCACAGGTTCAGCGTGCCCTTCTCCGCCGAGGCTGAGCTTCCGGCAAACTGGGAATGCCGGATATGCGGTGCGATTGCCTTCACCGCCACCGGGGACGCGCCCTCGCCCAAGAAGATCAAGCCGCCACGCAGCCACTGGGACATGCTGATGGAGCGGCGCACGATCGCTGACCTCGAGGAAGTCCTGGCCGAGCGGCTCGCTGTCATCAGGGGCCAGCGTGAGCCAGATCAGGCGCCGGAGCCGCGACAGTCAGCGCGGCAGCGCAAGAGCGCCTGAAGCACCTAGCCCGGATCACGGGCCACTAGGCCGATCCCAGCGGGTCAGACCGCGGGGAAGAGGGCCTGGGAACTCTTCGGACCGGAACGCGTCCCGTCGGCAGCGGGCTCGCCTTCCGTTGTCTACTGGGCGCCCAGGCCCCTCCCGGATCCAACCCCCCTAGCCAGGCTCGGGCGTGTCGCGCTCGCGCGCGCCGGCTCAGTGGTCGCCTCACGGCGCGGCCACGATCCGGGTGACGTCCCTGGCCTTGCTGGCCCGGTGCTGGACTGCGTAGCAACATACCGTCGATCGCTGCGATGTCAACCCGCCTGCCAGGACTCGCAACTGGTAGGCATGATCGCCGCCAGCGATCCGTCAGACCTGTTACCTGTTGTCCCACAGCGTTACGATTGGGTTTCCCGTAACGTGTGAGGGCACCCATGGAAGTCTTTTCGACGCCCGGCTGCCCGCGCTCAGGGCAGCTCATGTCCGCGCGGCTGCCGGCGGACTCACCGCCACGTGCGGGGAATCCGACCATTAACGAGCCACGCCCGGCACGACGCCGTGCGCGGTCTCAGCTTCGGGCTGGAGGACACGGATGACAGATAGTTCGGAGACGCAGGTCTCGGAGGCGCAGATAGCCGTCCACTGGCGGGAAGAGGAGTACTACCCGCCGCCGGAGAAGTTCGTCAAGCAGGCGAACGCAAACGACCCTGCCATCCTGGACCGCTTCACCGAGGACAAGTTCCCTGACTGCTTTATCGAGTATGCCGACCTGCTGACCTGGGACAAGCGCTGGGACACCGTGCTGGACACGAGCACCGCGCCGTTCTGGAAGTGGTTCGTTGGCGGCAAGCTCAACGCCTCGTACAACTGCGTGGACAGGCACGCAGCTGCCAACCCGGACAAGACCGCGGTGATCTGGGTGCCCGAGCTCGAGGCAGACGAGACCCTGTTCATCAGCTACGGCCAGTTGCTCCGTCAGGTCAACGAGTTCGCCGCGCTGCTGTCTGATTTCGCCGGTCTCAAGAAGGGCGACCGGGTCACGCTGCACATGCCGATGGTGCCCGAGGCAGTCGTCACGATGCTCGCGTGTGCCCGGCTCGGCGTCATCCACTCACAGGTTTTCGGCGGGTTCAGCGGCAACGCGTGCGGCACCCGCATCGCCGACTCAGGCAGCCGGATCCTCATCACCATGGACGGCTACTACCGGGCCGGCGCGATGCAGGACCACAAGGTGAAGGCGGACGAGGCAGTCGCCGAGGCGGCGCGCCAGGACCAGGAAGTCGACAAGGTGCTGGTCTGGCGCCGCAAGGAAGGCGAGTACCAGTCCAAGATCCCGATGGTCGATGGCCGCGACTTCTTCGTCAACGACATCATCGGGAAGTACGCGGGGCACGAAGTGGCCCCCGTCTCCCTGGATGCAACGGACTCGCTGTTCCTCATGTACACCAGCGGCACGACCGGGCGCCCCAAGGGCGCGCAGCACAGCGTCGGTGGCTACATGGCGTACGTCGCCGGCACGTCGAAGTACTACCAGGACATCCACCAGGACGACATGTACTGGTGCCTGGCCGACATCGGCTGGATCACCGGCCACTCCTACATCGTGTACGGCCCGCTGGCGCTCGGCACGACGACCATCCTCTACGAGGGCGTGCCGAACTACCCAGATGCCGGGCGCCCGTGGCGGATCGCCGAGAAGCTGGGCGTGAACATCTTCCACACCTCACCGACCTCGATCCGGATGCTGCGCAAGGTCGGCCCGGACGAGCCGACCAAGTACAACTACCACTTCAAGTGCATGACGACGGTGGGCGAGCCGATCGAGCCCGAGGTGTGGCGCTGGTACTACCACTCGGTCGGCAAGGACCAGGCGGCGATCACCGATACCTGGTGGCAGACCGAGACCGGCGGCTTCCTCGGCAGCACGCTGCCCGGTTTGCAGCCGATGAAGCCCGGCAGCTGCGGTCCCGGCGCACTCGGCATCTTCCCCGTCATCTACGACGAGGACAGGAACGAGGTGCCCAAGGGCAGCGGTACGGCAGGCAACATCTGCATCCGCAACCCGTGGCCCAGCATCATGCAGACCGTCTGGGGCCAGCCTGAGCGGTTCCTCGACGTCTACTACCGCAAGTACAACACCGACCCCAACAGCAAGGACTGGCACGACTGGCCGTACTTCTGCGGCGATGGCGCGCTGGAAGCCGAGGACGGTTACTTCCGCATCCTCGGCCGCATCGATGACGTCATCAACGTGGCCGGCCACCGGCTCGGTACCAAGGAACTGGAGTCGGCGGCGCTGACCGTACCCGAGGTGGCGGAAGCCGCAGCGGTGCCGGTCATCGACGACATCCGGGGCCGGATGGTCGAGATGTACGTCTCGCTCAAGCCCGGCTTCGAGGCCAGCCCTGCGATGGAGGCGAAGGTCACCGGCGCGATCGAGACCGAGATCGGCAAGATCGCCCGGCCGAAGAACGTCTGGATCGTGCCAGACATGCCGAAGACGCGGTCTGGCAAGATCATGCGCCGCGTCATCGCCTCGGTATCCAATTTCACCGACGTCGGCGACGTGACGACCCTGGCCAACCCCGAGGTGGTCGAGGGCATCCGGCACCACGTGCAGAGCGCGAAGGTGGCCAAGGGTGACGCGCCGCGTGAGCTGACCGAGACCGAGCTCGCGGAGATCAAGGCCTTCGGGGCCGAGTAGCCGCCAGCCCGTCGCCCGGCCCGGCCAGCTCGCTGTGCGGTAGCTGACCGGGCCGGGCGTTCTTGTGCCGTCTGACCTGCTGTTATGTCGCTTTCTTGGTCGTTTTCGCGTGTGCCAGCCGGCAAATCAGATAGCTTGGGCTGGCGGGCGGGGCCGACGAAATGGCAGACCCATCATGCACAGGCGTTACCGCCGCAGCGTCCGCATCGAGCACCTGGGCGAGACCAGGAGAACCGGCCTCAGCCGTGCCGTCCTCATCGTCTCGATACCCGCCCTCAGCCTGCTGCTGCCCGCGCTGGCCGTCGCGGTCGCGGACACCGGCGGCCGTAGCGAGCCGGTCAGGGTCTGCGCCGACGTCGAGCGCTTCCTGCTGTACTACTCCGGGGTCTTCGCACTCGTCGCGCTGACCGCCGCGGTCGGGGCGGGGTTGCTGGCGGCCGACCGCATCATGATGACGCCCGGGCTCCGCATCGTCTCCCAGGCCGCGCACCGGATGATCTCGCTCGTCGGGATCTCGGCGCTGGCCAACCACATCATGCTCGAGATCCTCGCGCACCGGGTGCGGCTGATCGACGGCTTCGTGCCGTTCCTGGCTGATCGCAGGACGTTCTTCATGGGCCTCGGCACGCTGGCATCGGACCTGTTCATCGTCGTCATCATCAGCGGGGTCCTGCGTGCCAGGTTTGCGTCCGGCCAGCGGCGGGCGCTGTGGCGTGCCCTGCACAGCCTCGCCTACGCAGCGTGGCTACTGGGCATCCTGCACGGGCTGCTGGCTGGCCGGTCAGCGAAGCCGTATGTCGACTGGAGCTACGGCTGCTGCGTGGCGCTCGTCGGGATGGCGCTGATCCTGCGCGTCGTGCTGGACAGCCGCGGCCGGCGCTCCCCCGCCGGCCCGCCGTCGCGCGGCACCGCGCCACTGCCCGTGCGGTCACCAGCGCTCCCCGGATACGCGCAGCGGCCGGGCTGGACAGTGGCCAGGATCGACGACGGCGAGCAAGGCTGATGCAGCAAGGGCAGTCGCCGGCGCTCTTCCGCGTGGGCCAGGCACGTGTCACCGCCGGGCTTGACCGTCAGGCACGCCTCGACCTGCCGACGCACCGTGCGGTCTTCGGCGCGCTGCCCGCGCCGACAGCCGCCGAGCTGATCAGGATCTGCGAGCAAGTCGACCTGCGCGGCCGCGGCGGCGCCGCGTTCCCTTTCGCTCGCAAGCTGCGCGCCGTGGTCGCCGCGGCCGGCCCGGGCAAGCGCCGGCCGGTCATCGTCGTCAACGGGGCAGAGGGCGAGCCAGCCAGTGCGAAGGACAGGATGCTGCTCGCGCGGTCTCCGCACCTCGTGCTCGACGGCGCCCTAGTGGCAGCGCGGGCGCTCGGCGCCCGCGAGGTAGTGGTGGCGGTAGCCGGCGACGGCCCGCACGCGAACTCCGTCGGCCAGGCCGCTGCGGCCTGCACGGGCACCAGTCAGAAGCTCCGCGTCGTCTCGGTACCCGATCGCTTCGTGTCCGGCGAGAGCAGCGCCCTGGTGAACGCGCTCAACGGGAATCCCGCGATGCCGCCAGGCACCTTCAGCCGGACGAGCGAGTCGGGAGTGCGCGGATCGCCGACCCTGCTGTCCAACGCAGAGACGTTCGCGCAACTGGCGGTGCTCGCCATGCTCGGGCCCGCCGGCTACGCGTCCGCGGGCGATCCGGCAGAGCCGGGCACAGTGCTGCTCACTGTCGCTGGCTCGGTCGGCCGGCCAGCGGTCGTGGAAACGCCATCCGGCGTGCCGCTAGGTCACATCCTGGACATCTGCGAAGCGCTTCCCAGCCAGGGCGTGCTCGTCGGCGGATACCACGGCATGTGGCTGTCACCCGAGGATGCCTACGACGTGCCGGTCAGCCGGGCTGGCCTCGCGGCCGCGGGCGGGATGCTCGGCGCCGGGGTGGTGCTGGTGCTCGGCAAGGAAAGCTGCCCGCTCGGCGAGGTCGTGCGGGTCGCCGGGTACCTGGCGGCGCAGTCGTCTGGCCAATGCGGCCCGTGCAAGCTTGGCCTGCCAGCGGTCGCGACGTCGCTAGCCGCCATCACCGCGGGCAGCGGCGGCCTGGACCAGGTCGAGGCCGTGCGCCGGACCGCGGGCGGCATTCGCGGTCGCGGCGCATGCCGTCATCCCGACGGCAGCGGCAGGTTTGTCATGTCCGCGCTCGACGTGTTCGCCGCCGACGTCGCCGATCACCTGTTCCGCGGCAGCTGCGGACGTCCCGTGCTGGGCGTCCTGCCGCTGCCCGGCGGGCGTGGCGAATCCCAGCTGACCGTGGACTGGACGCGGTGCCAGGGCCACGGGCTTTGTGCCCGGCTTGTGCCTGAACTGGTCCAGCTCGACGAGCATGGGTATCCGAAAATCCTGGCCGGGCCCGTGCCGCCCTGGCTGAGCCGCCACGCGAGGCAGGCAGTCGACATGTGCCCCGCCCTCGCCTTGTCGCTCAGCAACGCCAAGGCAGCTCCGCCCGCCTACGCGACGCGGGACGCTGCCAGCGGGCCGATGCCGGTCGTGCGCCAGAGCCCGAACCAGCGCGCGCTGCCCCGGCCCGCACAGCCCGCCGACGACCTGGATGTCACTTCGGAGTGGATCGCCGAGCTACGCGGCCGGCCGATCGGACCTGGCCAGTAAAGCCGTTGCGCTCTGAGCGCCCGCTCGCCGATGCTCGGGGCATGACAGCTGACAGCGACCTGCCTGTCCGCCAGTTCGGCTGGTGGGACATGTGGGCGGATCCCGACAACGACCCTCGCGAGGCGGGCGGGGACGATTTCTCCGGCGAGCGAGCCACGCTGGTCAGGTTCCTGCGCGACCAGCGGCTGACGCTGCAGATGAAGTGCGCAGGCCTGGACGCCGCAGGCATGGCCAGGCGCTCGGTGCCGCCGTCCGACCTGTCACTGCTCGGCCTGCTGCGGCACATGACAGACGTGGAGCGGTCCTGGTTCCGCGCCGTGCTGGCCGGCCAGGACATCCGCCCGCTGTACCGCACCAGCGACGACCGCGACGGCGCGTTCACCGGTGCTGTCGCCGACCCCGACGTTGTCGACGAGGCGTGGCAGAACTGGCGGGCCGCGGTGGCATTCGCCGAGCAGTTCACCGACGAGGCTGCCGACCTCGATGTGGCAGGCAGCTACGACGACGGTGTGCACAGTGGCCCCATGCCGCTGCGCCGGGTGCTGGTGCACATGATCGAGGAGTACGCCCGGCACAACGGGCATGCGGACCTGATCCGCGAGCGGATCGACGGCCGCATCGGCCAGTGACGCGCGTTCCCTAGGACCCGGCGGGCGGGCGCGGTGCTGGCAGCTTTGGCGGCGTCAGGAAGGCGGGCGGGGCTGCCAGGTCCAGCGCGTCCAGCAGGTCGCAGGCCGCGGCGTCGCGGTTGGTGAGCGCCGGCAGGTTCCACTTGCGCTCGATCAGCTTGAGCACCGAGGTGTGGTCGTAGTCCAGTTCGGTCACGTAGTCCGGCTTGGCGTAGGGCGACACGATCACCGCGGGAACCCGGAAGCCGAACTGGGTGTAGCTACTCGGCCCCGCGTCGGCTGCGGTCAGCTTCTTGCCCAGGGCTGTGCGCGCGAACAGCCGAAGCACCGGGAACTTCTCGTACGGGCTGCGCGCGGGCACGTCGTCGGGGGCTGGCGCCGCGGGCGGCGGCACGTGGTCGTAGTAGCCGCCGTGCTCGTCGTACAGCCAGACGAGCAGCGTATGCGGCCAGCCCTTGCCCGCCATGACAGCGTTGATGACGCGCGCGGAGAACGCCTCACCGTGCGCGATGTCCTGCGGGTTTTCCTCCGAGTTGTAGCTGAAATCCGGATCCACGATGCTCACCGAAGGCAGCGTGCCGCTCGCGGCAGCGTCCCAGAAGTCGTTGATGGGCCGCAGGTGGTTGACCGAGCGGATGAAGCCGAGCGGGTACAAGTCGGCGGTGGCCTGCACCTTGCTCTGCAGGACCGGCATCAGCTGCGGGAAGATCCCGGCGATCGCCCCGCCAAGCAGCCGCAGGTAGCCGAGCGCGGGCGCGTGCGCGATCCGCCGCCAGGCGATCTTGAACTGGGAGATGTGGTGGTAGTTGACCCAGCTGATGTCGTGCGCGCTCAGATGATCGAAGATTGTCCCGTGCTCCGGGTAGTCGATCATGTCGAATGGCAGGTCGTCGATCAGCCCGTGCGCCGTGCCGGAGATCAGGAACCGCCGGTTCGGGAACGTCGGTCCCAGGCAGGAGCAGAACCACCGCGGCGCCAGCGGGAAGGTCCGCGCGAGCCCGTAGTAGAACGGCAGCTCCTGCTCGGTCCAGTACCGCATCCCTTCCCTGTAGTTAAGGCCGGGCAGGGTCTCCTGGATGCTGCGCACGAACCCGTCGCGCTTACCGTCGTCCCACTGGAGGTGGCTGGCGTGCCAGGTCTGCGTCGGGACCGCGGCTTCCTGTTTAGTCGAGTCGATGGTCCACAGCGGGACTTGCACCCCGTCCAGCGCCGGGTTCGTCTCAGTTGGCTTCCCGTCCGTGCCTAACTTGAACCCGTCGCCACGCCCGGTCAGCATCCCGAAGTAGGCGTCGTAGGAGTGGTTCTCCAGCATGAGGACCACGATGTGCTTGATCTGCGGCAGGCTCTCGGTCCCGGGCGCGGGCCCGTCGGCCCCGCCCGCCGGCCTGGTGGCCGCAGCGCCGATCCGCCGTCTGGCAGCGGCGCGCTCTATTCCCCTCAGCATGAAAGTCAGCCTGGCATGCTTGCCCGCCCCTGACGATCCACTCACTTTGATATTCGCTGGGCGGTCGGCGCTGGTTTACGGCAGAAGATAGCCCGGCGCACGCACCTGACGGCAACATCCCTGTCTCGCGCTGCGGGAGCGGCCGGCCGCCCGGCTGGAGCGCCTGGACTGTCTGACTCAGCGAGACAACGGCCTGGCACGCGTTCGTCAGCTCGCTGCCGATGTGATTAGTGGCAGAGCCGGCCGGTGATCAGCCGATTACCCAGAGCGCGCGCGCAATAGGCACCCTTGAACGACGCCGTCGCCTCCGACAGCGCTAGCGCCGTTGTTAGCAATTGTATGCCACTTTTCATTCACCGGAATATCCGGTGTAATGCTTGCACAGCCAGGATGCCTCCCCGCAGCTTCTTGGCGACCTTATCCAGCACGAGGAAAGGATCCCATGCTCCAAGCACATGGCAAACTCAGCGGGGGCAGTCGCCGTCCGCAGCTGCTGACCGCATTCGTCGCGCTTGCCGCAGTTGGCGGGCTGGTCGGCGCCCTAGCAGGTACTGCTGGCGCGACAACCAAGCCGAGTACTAGCGCGTCAGGGGGCCCGGCCAAGATTTTGTCCGTTTCCTTCAGCGGAATTCAAGGAGCGAGCAAAGCTGCTCCGACAATAACGGTTACCGGAACCAACTTCGGCGCCAGTGCACCCGCCGGAACTTCCGACAATAGCAACCCTTGCGGGAATTACACAGCCAACGGCGATGTCTACGGCAGCGAGCTTTACTTCTCGGAAAATAAGAATTTCGTGGCGGGCTACAGCTACTCTGGCGGTGTCGCCTGCATGGGCATCATCGTGCGGTCGTGGAGCAATTCAAAGGTTGTGCTGCAGTTCGGCAACGCCTATGACACTGGTACCCACTGGTATCTGCGCAACGGCTACGGTTACGCCATTTCAATCAAGAGCGGCATCTGGGGCGGCAAAGTAGCCGGGCTGAGCTGACAGGCTGGGGCGTGTGGGCTGGCGGCGGCCGCCAGCCCACTATCCTTACCGGCACTGCCGGAGGTTATGCACCGTGGCGCCCCGGGCACGGTTGGGGTCAACAGCGCAAGGGGGCAGAGCACGCCGCTCGCCGCCGGATTGGAGTGGCCGACGTGACGCCAGAAGAAGCGGTCCGGGCGTACTTCGACGCCTACAGCCAAGGCCGCCCTGACCAGTTCGATGAGGTCGTTTCGCCGGACTACATCGACTACGGCCACACGCCGCCCGGTCATGGGCCGCAGGGAGCACGCGACGACTACGAGCACGCCGTTCAGGTCGCGGGCGGCGTGATTCACTACGACATCGACGCGCTGGTCCTTCGCGACGACACGGTCGCCGCGGCCTGGACCGGGCACCTTCCCAACGGCTCGGACTATCGCGGCCTGAGCCTGTACCTCATCGTGGGCGGGCTTGTCGCCGAGGCGCGGCACGCCATGATCGGCCCGCCGCCGACGTGACGAACGGCGATTTCAGTGGGTTAATCAGCCGATCCCACGCAGCGCGTCCGCTATCGGCTCGAGCACGGCCGCGGTGTGCGGCGGTGACAGCGTGACGATCGCGAGTTGCAGGCCGACCTCGCCCAGCCCGGCGGCTATGGCAGCCGTCTGCGCCGGATCGCCGTTGAACGGCACGTGGCTCGACAGCAGGATCTCGGCCGGATCGCGGCCGATGTCGGCGCAGTGCTGATGCAGCACGTCCCGCGCCCGGGTGAACTGCTCCGGCGTGCCGCCGACGAAGTTCCAGTGCTGGGCGAATCGCGCCGCGGTGCGCAGCGTGCGCTTCTCGCCGCTGCCGCCGACGCAGATCGGCGGGTGCGGCTTCTGCACCGGCTTCGGCTCACACCGTGCGTCGGTCAGCTGGAAGTAGGCGCCCTTGAAGGACGTGGTCTCCTGCGACAGCAGTCCGGTGATCACCTCGCAGGCTTCCTCGAACCGGTCACTGCGCTCCCTCGGGGTACCCAGCTCGATGCCGTACGCACCGGACTCCTGCTCGTTCCAGCCCGCGCCGATGCCCAGTTCCAGCCGGCCGCCGGAGACAATGTCCAGCGTCGCCGCCATGTTGGCGAGCACCGCCGGGTGCCGGTAGTGGATGCCGGTCACCAGCGTGCCCATCCGGACCCTGGTGGTCGCCTGCGCCAGCGCGGCGAGCGTCATCCAGCCCTCCAGGCAGGGACCGTCGGTGTCTCCCCTGATCGGGTAGAAGTGATCGAAAGTCCAGCCGGACTCGAAGATCTCGATGTCGTCGGCTGCGCGCCAGACCTCGAGCATGGCGTCCCACGTCGTGTGCTGCGGTGCTGTCTTGAAGGCGAATCGCATGCTCTAACGCTACGCTGCCGCGGCATGCCGAGGCTCTGCCGCCGGAGCATGATCCGGTAAGTTCCTGCGTGCCAGGACACGCAAGAATCTTCCGGATCTCAATGAACACGCCAGAGACTTCACCCGCCGATGGCCAGACGGTCAGCGTCAACGGCGTGGACGTGTTCGTTAAGCGCTTCGGCGATCCAGCGCTGCCAATGCTCATCGTCATACACGGCGGGCCGACCTGGGATCACAGCTATCTGCTGCCCGCCGTCGCGGAGCTGTCCGATGTCGCCCACGTCGTGCTGTTCGACCTGCGCGGCTGCGGGCGCAGCGGCCGCACGCCGCCTGTCGGGATGCTCCCGGTCGCCGCCCTGCAGCCGGACTACCTCGCCGACGATGTCGCCGCACTCGGCGCGCTGCTGGGCGCCCGGCGGGCGGACGTGCTCGGCTTCTCTTATGGCGGCGGCATCGCGATGCGCGTCGTCGATCAGCACCCGGACTTCGTCCGCAGCCTGATCCTGGCCTCCACGACCGCTTACCGGGACGATGAGCACGAGCTGGCGGCGACGGCCGACTACCGCGACCGGATCGCGCTGTGCGTCGAGGTCGCCTGGGACGACCCGGTGCTCACTGCCCTCGGCGCCCCGGATGGCGCGCTGAGCCGGGCGATGGCCTACGGTTCGGCCCCGCACAACATCTGGCGCCTCGACAAGATCGGGGACTGGCATCGCGTGCTCGACGGCGTCCGGTTCAGCAGCGACTGGAACGAACCGCACGCGCGCGGCGCGCTCCGCCCCGCCGCGCCGGACGATGCGCCGCGGGTGCTGCGCGAGTGGGGCGGCCCGGTGCTGATCCTGCACGGCAGCCGAGAGATGGCAGTCCCGATCGGGGCCGCCAGGCGCCTGCACTGCGAAGTCCCGGCGAGCACCCTGGCCGAGATACCGGACGCCGCGCACATGGCGCACTTCGACAACCCGTCAGCCTGGCTCGGCGCGATCCGCGCGTTCCTCGGCGGTCAGCAAGCCGCTGATCGTCGCGGTCGCCATTAGGCCACTAGGGCACTAGCGCACTAGGGCACGACCACGGTACCGGTCGCGGTCACCGCGACCACCGGCTCGGCGAGAACAGCGGCCGCGGACGGGCCGCGCTCTGGCTCGGCCCGGCAGACCACCCTGGCCTCGAACGACAGGCCGCGGCTGCGGGTGCCGACCCGGATGATCGTGCCGGTGACCTCGAGCACGTCACCGGCCAGGACCGGCGCGCGGAACTGCACGTCGGAGTAGGACGCGAACAGCCCCTCGTCACCGTCGGCACGGATGCACGCCTCGGTCGCGACGTCACCGAACAGGCCGAGCACGTACGCGCCGTCCACCAGGTTCCCGCCGTAATGCGCGTGGCTGTACGGCACATACCGGCGGTGTGTCACGGTGAGGCCGAGCCTGCCGTCATCGGTCACGCGGCCGCCTCCGGCGTCAGCACGGCAGCGAGATAACTGGCCACCTCACGCGGCGTCGTTCCCTTGCCGAAGATCTTGTCCACGCCGAGGCTCGCCGCCATGGACGGATCGAACCGCGGCCCGCCGACGACCAGCAGCGGCCGCGACGAGCCGGAGGCACCGAACGCCTCCGCCATCTGCCTGGCGTTCTCGATGTGCGCGTCCCGCTGTGTCACCACCTGGCTGACCAGCACGGCGTCGGCTCGCTCCGCAGACGCCCGCTCGACCAGCGACGGCACCTCCACCTGCGATCCCAGGTTGACCACCCGGATCTCGCGGTAGTACTCCAGGCCCTTTTCCCCCGCGTGGCCCTTGACGTTCAGGATCGCGTCGATGCCGACGGTGTGCGCGTCGGTGCCAATGCACGCGCCCACCACGACGAGCTTGCGGCCCAGCCCGCTGCGGATGCGCAGGTTCACCTCGGCCGGCGACAGTAGCGGAAACTCCCGCTCGGTCACCGTCACCTCGGACAGCTCGACCAGGTGGCAGGCACGCCCGTACACGACGAAGAACGTGAAGTCCGGCCCCATGCCCTTCGCGTGCACGACCATCGCCGGATCGAGGCCCATCTTGCCGGCCAGCTGCAGCGCAGCGCCCTCGGCCAGCGACCGCTGGCCCGCCGTGCCGTACGGCACCGGCAGCGTGAACGAGACTTGCACCCGGCCGTCGCCGGTGGTGTCGCCGTACGG
>JASHTT010000001.1 GCA_030040415.1 Streptosporangiaceae bacterium
TCACCCGCGGCGTGAAGATCACCAGCGGGATGGACCCGCGGCTCAACCAGTCCGGACCGACCCTGATCGTGCTGCCCGAGTTCAAGCCACCCGTCTACGACGACAGCGGCATCCGCCTCATCACGGCGAGCGTTCGGCGCACCGGGCCGGACAGCCTCGACCCGAAGATTCACCACAACAACCTGCTGACCTCGATCCTCGCCAAGATCGAGGCGAACGTCGCAGGCGCGGATGACGCGATCATGCTGGACCAGCGCGGCTTCGTCGCGGAGACCAACGCCACGCACGTCTTCCTGGTCGCCGACGGCGTGCTCGGCACGCCGACCACCGCCGCCTGCCCCGAGGGCATCACCCGGCAGGCAGTACTCGACCTGGCTGACGCGGCGGGCATCGAGTGCGCGGTCGGCGACTACAGCCTGACCCAGCTGTACACGGCGGACGAGGTGTTCGTCACCGGAACGATGGGCGGGCTCGTGCCGGTGCTCGCGGTGGACGGCCGCATCGTCGGCGACGGGAAGCCAGGCCCGGTCAGCCGGCAGCTGACCGACATGTTCGCCGACCTGACGGCGACCACCGGAGTTCCCGTCATCTGAGCAGAACAGGGCGGACGCCGGCGGCCGGCAACAATGGCAGCATGACAACCTCTGAGCAAGTGCCCGTCGCGACGCTGCCTAGTGGCGCCCGTATGCCTCTCATCGGATTCGGCACCTGGAAACTGCGCGGCCACCAGGCGCGTGAGGCCGTGCTCGCCGCCCTTCAGACCGGCTACCGGCACCTTGACACCGCGACGATGTACGGCAACGAGGACGAGGTGGGCAACGCCCTGCACGACAGCGGGCTGCCGCGCGAGGACGTCTTCGTGACCACCAAGATCCGCGCGGCCGACGCCGGACGTGTCCGCCCCGTGCTGACCGCGTCGCTGCGGAAGCTCAAGGTCGACTATCTGGACCTGTGGCTCATCCACTGGCCGCCCTGGGTCGGGCAGGGCAGGCAGCTCTGGAACGAGATGCTCGCGGCCCAGGCCGAGGGCCTGATCAGGGACGTCGGAGTCAGCAACTACAAGCTCAGCGCGATCGACGATCTGATCAAGTCGTCGGGCAAGGCGCCCGCGGTGAACCAGATCCCGTGGAGTCCGTCGCGTTACGACGCTGCGCTGCTGGCCGGCCACGCGAAGCGTGGCATCGCGGTCGAGGGCTACAGCCCGCTGAAGGACACCCGGCTGGACGATCCCGTGCTTGCCAAGATCGCGGCCGCGCACGGCGTCACGCCGGCTCAGGTGGTACTCCGCTGGCATCTCGAGCACGGCATCGCGGTGATACCGAAGTCGGCTCACCCCGAACGGATCGCTGCCAACTTCGACCTGTTGGGCTTCAGCCTCAGCGGCGAGGAAATAGCCGGGATTGACGCTCTCGCCACGAAATGATTCCTCACCCATAATGGCGGGATGACTGAGCCCTCCCCCGCTTTCCTGCCCTCTCGCGACGCCTTTGGCTTTACAAATTCGTGGCCGACAGAGCCCGCGGTCACCATCCCCACGCCTTTCGGCGACGTAGGTATAGGGAACGCGGCCAGCGGGCTATGCGGCGGGATGGTGTTCGCGGCACTGGACTACTGGAATTGCGACATCGCGCCACCGCAGACGCAACCGGGGCCTGGCACGCCGCTGTACAAGTTCATCGTGCAGCGACTCATTCAGTCCTGGCACCTGCCGGCAGGCCCGGCGGAATATTACGAGTGCATGGTCATGTCTGGAAGCGCGCTGTGTGTGCGCACCGTCTCTCAGCAGTGGCCGCAGATCAAGGCCGCGATGGACGCCGCCCATCCGACTGCGCTCGGCATCGTCACCGTAGCCTCGGTGAACCCCGGTCTGCTGGGCCTCAACCACCAGGTTCTCGGGTACGCGTACGAACTTGCTGGCGCCGACGTGACGATCCGGGTCTACGACCCGAACTCCGGGCCCGACGACGGCGTCTATATCAAGTTCACGACCTCCGACCCCGGCGACGGCACCACGTTCTCCAGCAACATCAACATCAGCGAACCGGTGCGCGGCTTCTTCCTGAACCCCTACTCGCCAGCGACGCCACCCCAACCGGCCCCGGCCCCGACACCCTGACACTTTGGCGGCAAGCCCCGAGGCTTTCGGGATGATTCGTCCTCCCCAAAGTGTCAGGCTGTCGGGATAGCCGAGCGCGTGCCGCTCGTCGGGGTGAACTTCTTACGGCTATGACCGTAAGAAGTTCACCCCCATGGCCGGGTCAAGATCGGTCAATGGCCGACGGCTTGCGCCGGTCAGGCTGGCAGGCCCTGCCGCAGCGTGAGGATCTGGGCGACCACTGCCTGGAACGCCGTCTGAGCCGAACTGCTGTCGTGCACGTACTCGTCCTGCAGGCCGTTCGTGCATTCGGTTCCGTTGCTGACGGTCTGCGACGCGGCCAGGATCAATTCCATGCCGGCCTCGCTGGCGAGCACGGCACGGTGCTGAGAGGAACCGTAGTGCGCCAGCGCGCCAGCGCTGATCGAGTCCGTGATGGTCACGCCGGTGAACTTCAGCCGGTCCCGCAGTTCGCCCTGCACGATCTTCGATGAGAGGCCTGCGGGCAAGTCGGACGGATCCAGGTGTGGATACGACGCCCAGGAGACCATGACGAGCTTGACGCCGGCCTTGATAGCCGCGATGTAGGGGTACTCGTCCACGCTGCGCAGGGTCGCCGCGGAGAGCTTGATGGTCACCGGCCCAACGTCGGTGTCCTCGCTCGCGGTCGCGGCTCCGAGGCCAGGAAAGTGCTTGGCCGTCGCCGCGACATTGCCGGCTTGCTGCGCCGTGATGAAGCTGGCGCCGAGCGCGGAGACCACGTGCGGGTTCATGCTGTACGAGCGCTGGTATTGGTCGTCGAAGTCACCGGCCGTGCGGTACACGTCGAGTACCGGCGCGAGGTTGACGTTCATGCCGACGCTCAGCAGGTTCTCCGCCGCGTACTTGCCCGCGCTCGAAGCCGCGGCCTCCGCCGCCGACAGCGGCTTGATCTCGCCGATCTCCTTCTCCGACAGCTTGGGCGCGCCCGGCAGCCGGCGAACCTCGCCACCTTCCTGATCGGTCATCAGCAGCAGCGGATAGCTCCTCGCCGGGTTACTGGAACTGGCGTTGGCCGCCTCGAGCTCGGAGATGACCTGCGCGATCTGCGCCCGGCTGGAGATGTTGCTGCTGTAGAAGATCACCCCGGCGGCTTCGCCGCTGCTGATCGCCGACAGCAGGCTGGCCGGCGGGGTGAGGCCGGGGTAGCTGTAGATCACCCGCTGTCCGGCGAGCTGACGCGCCGACATCCCGGACAGAACCGGACCCTGCTCGGCGAGATCAGCCGACTGGACGGCCGCGAAGGCAGCGGGCTCGTTCCCGTTATCGGCGTGGGAAGAGACGGTCGCCGGGCGCGCGCTCGCGTTCCCGGTAGCGCCGCCCAGCGCTACCGCGAGCACGATCGCAGCCGTGGCGTAGCCATGCAAGCCGAGACGATGGGCCACGTGTCGGTCACCTCCGGCGACCCATGGTACGGACTGGCGGGCGGGCGCGCCGGCCGATGGCGAGTGATGGGGCCGCGTGCGTCAGGGCGCCAGGCCGGCCCGGAGCTGCAGCAGCTGCGCGAGTTGCGCCTCGAACGCTGTCTTCGGCAGCGCGCCGTCCCGGTAGCCGTCGGCGAGCCCCGCCACGCACTCGCCGCCGGGCAGCGGGCGGGTGGCCGTGCACAGCAGTGCGTCCATGCCTGCCCGGGCGGCCAGCATCGTCTTGTTCTGCAGCGAGCCGTAAGCCCGCAGCGCTCCCGCGCCCAGCGCGTCGGTGATCGTGACACCGTCGAACCCGACCCGGCGCTGCAGCTCGCCCTGCACGATTAGCGGCGACAGTCCGGCCGGAAGCCGTGGGTCAAGCGCCGGGTAGACGGCCCAGGAGACCATGGCCAGCTTGGCTCCTGCCTTGATCGCGTCCCGGTACGGCAGCTCGTCGACGGTGCGCAGCGTGCTGGCCGGCAGGTTGATCGTCACCGGCATGTTGTCGGTGTCCTCCCCCGCCCCCGCGTCCCCGAGGCCGGGGAAGTGCTTGACCGTCGCCGCGACGCCGCCTGCCTGCTGCGCCGTGATGAAGGCGGCTCCGGCCTGCGCCACGACCGAGGGATTCGTGCTGTAAGACCGCTGGTACTGGTCATCGAAGTCACCGGGCTGCCGGTAGACGTCAAGCACCGGAGCCAGGTTCACGTTCATGCCGACGGCCCTGAGGGCGGTCGCGGCCTGGCCGCCAGCCGTCTGGGCGGCCGCTGCCGGGTCGGCGGCCGCGCCGATCTGCGCTTCGGACTGGACCGGGCCCGCCCACGGCATGCGCCGCACCAACCCGCCCTCCTGGTCGGTCATCAGCAACAGCGGGTAGGCACGGGCCGGGTTCTGCGGACTGTCGTTCGCCGCCTCCATCTTCGCGATCACGCTGCGGAGCTGCCCCTCGCTGGAGATGTTGAAGCTGAAGAAGATCACGCCGCCCACCTCACCGCGGCTGATCAGCGACAGCAGCCCGGACGGGGCGGACAGCCCGTTGTAGGAGTAGATCACCCGCTGGCCAGCCAGCTGGCTGGGCGACAGCTTGGCTATGAGTTTGGCCTGCCCGCGCAGCGCTTCCAGCTGCGCGGCGGTCGGCGTGGCCGCCGGGCCCTGCACGGCCTCCGCGGCCCGTGCGGCAGCGGTCGTCTGGTCAGCAGGAGTGCTTGAGGCGGAGTCGCTCGGCGTGGTCGGGGATGACCCGGCGGTGGGCGACGTCGGACCATGACTGCCCGAGCAGCCGCTTGCGGCTAGCGCGAGCGCGCCCGCCAGGGCGCCCATCGCCTTGACGGCAGCCCCGCGAGCTAGGGGCCGACCGAATCCGGCCTGGCGCCGCGGCCCTCGACCTCGCATCGGTAACCTCCGGGACTGAGGCGGTCAGCTGACCCGACCGAGGTAGGCCGTCAGCTGGCCGTAGCCGTGGTCATCAGCCGACCCTGACCGAGGTCATCACCTGATCCTGACCCACGTCATCACCTGATCCTGACCCACGTCATCACCTGATCCTGACCGACCTCATCAGCTGATCCTGACCGACGTCATCAGCTGATCCCG
>JASHTT010000404.1 GCA_030040415.1 Streptosporangiaceae bacterium
GTGCGCAAACCCGCTATCCGGTGAGAGCCGCGAGTATGTCTTGCGGGTGGTCGAGAATCGAGAAGTGGCCCTGGCCGGGGTGGATCTGAAGCTGCGCGCCCGGGATCGCCTCGGCGTACAGGCGTGCGTGCTGGGCAGGAACGGTGGTGTCCGCGTCGCCGTGGTGGATTGACGTCGGCACCGTGATCGACCCGAGGTCGATCCCCCATGGCCGCGTGAGCAACCGCAGGTCCTGCGCGACCCCCCAGCTGCCGCGGCGGAATGCCTCGAGGTAGCAGTTGATGAAGGACTCGCGCACCTCCGGCTGCTGCATGGAGCGGATGTCGGCCTCGGGTTGGCTGGTAGCGGTAAGCCAGAGGAATGCACCCGGGCTGCTGCGCGCCAGCGCGGCTAGCCTGCCCAGGCCCCACCCACCGAATGCCGGGGCGTGAGCAGCCAGCCTCAAGGCAAGCCGTTCTCCTTCAGCCATGCCGTCGGTCGGCCACTGCGGCAGGCCAAGCGGGCAGACAAGCATCAGGCTGCGAACGCGAGCGGGGATGCGGGCAGCACACGCAGCCGCGAACGGGCCACCGCCGGACACGCCGAGCATCACTGCGGTGTCGATCCGCAGGGCATCCAGCACGGCTGCTGCTTCGTCGACCCAGTCCGCCAGCTGCGCCAGAAAGCGGCGGTCTGAGCCGCCTGTGCCGGGGCGGTCTGGCGCGATCACGCACAGTTCCAGCTCCCGCGCCGCCTCCTCGAACCACTGCGCGGCCAGTCGCGAATCAGCCAGCCCGTGGCAGAGCAGAACGGGCGTCGCATCGCGATCGCCAATTACCTCGAGGGCGATCACGCCGCCGTCACGGGCGCGCAGCTCCACTAGTTCATGGTCGCAGAAGATGGGCCCGCGGATCGCTTGTCAGCTGCGTGGACATCGCATCCCGCCGCTCCGTCCAGCCGCTAGGAATCGGGCGTCGCCGGCTCGGAGCGTTGCACGAGCCGGATCACCGGCAGCTCACGGTCAGTCTTGCCTTGGTACTGGCCGAACCGGGGCGCCGCGGCAATGATCTGCTGCCACGCCTGGTCGCGCTCGGCACCGTGCAACTGCTCGGCAGTCACCGGGATCGTCCGCCCCTGCACCTCGATCTTCACCTCGTCCGGGTGGGCGGCGATGTTGTGATACCAGGCCGGATTGCGCGGCGCACCGGCGGCAGAGGCCACGATCAGCCAGCTGCCATCCGGGCCGGGAAACCAGCCGACCGGGTTGACGCGCTCGGCGCCGGTCCTCGCGCCGGTGGTGGTGAGGATAAGAGCGTTGAAGCCCATCATCCTGCCCCTACGGCGAATCCGGCCGGCGGCTGTGTTGTTGACCCAGCGCATCATCAGCCCGGCTTTGGGCTGGCGGGCGCCTTTCGTGCCGGCAGGTGTGTCGAAGGCCACGCAACCTCCTCGTCGGACGAACTCTGCCCGACTCGCGAGGCCGGCCGACGGTGGCCAGGCCTGCCGGGCAGGAGTCGTCCAGTTGCAGTTCACATAGTGTCATGCCGGCCCGATCAGCCGACCGCGGGGCTTTCACCGGTTGGGTCGGCTCCGCGTCACGCCACGCTCCCGTCCCGGCGCCCTGCAATTTGCCTTCCCCGGAAGCTTCCTATACCGTACAGGCGGAGCGTTCCGGTCAAGTCGGGGTAGGACATCCAGGGGCCCAGCGCACGTCATCGCCAACTCAGGAGTCCCCATGCAGTACCGCACTCTCGGGCGTACCGGCATCAAGGTCAGCCCTTATGCGCTCGGCGCTCTGGCTCTCGGCACGTCCATCGGCAACCCTGACCAGGACGACTCTGTGCGCATCATCCACAAGGCGCTAGCGGCGGGGATCAACTTCGTCGACACCGCGGACTCGTACGGCGAGTCCGAGGTGGTCGTGGGCAAGGCGCTGAAAGGCCGCCGCGACAGCGTAGTTCTCGCGACCAAGGTAAGCCGCCCGATGGGCGGTGACCCCAACCAGCAGGGAGCCTCGCGACGCTGGATCATGACTGCCGTCGAGAACTCGATGCGCCGCCTGCAAACCGATTACATCGACCTCTACCAGATCCACCGGCCGGACCCGGCCACCGACATCGAGGAAACGCTCTCCGCGCTGTCCGACCTGATCCGGAGCGGCAAGGTCCGCGCGATCGGCGCGTCCGGGACACCCGCGTCCGACATCGTCGAGGGACAATGGGCCGCCGAGCGGCGCGGCCTGGAGCGGTTCCGTACCGAGCAGCCGCCCTACTCGATTCTCAGCCGCGGCATCGAACGCGAGGCGCTGCCGATCGCGCAGCGCCACGGGATGGGCATCCTCGTGTGGGGACCGCTGGCTCAGGGGATGCTCACCGGCCGCGTCCGCAAGGGCCAGCAGGCCGATCTGCGCCGCGGCGCCATGATGAAGGCCATCAGCGACGAGCGCCGCATCGACGCCGTCGAGCAGATCATCCCGCTCGCCGCGGAGGCAGGCCTGCCGATGACGCACCTGGCGGTCGCATTCGCGATTACCCACCCCGGAGTGACCAGCGCGATCATCGGACCGCACACGATGGAGCAGCTCGATGACCTTCTGGCCGGCGCCGGCGTCACGCTGACTGACGAGATGCTGGACCGGATAGACGAGATCGTCCCGCCCGGCACCGACATCGGCACGCTCGACCAGGCCTACCTACCGCCTGCCTTGCTCAACCCGGGCCTGCGCCGTCGGCCGCTCGCTGAACGCACCGCCGCCTGACAGCAGCGGCCTCAGCTCGATGGTCGTCAGTTCCGGCCGGAAGTGCCGTTCCCCTTCAAAATCAGCGCACAGCTCGCTGCCACACATGTCGATATCGGAATATGATGGCCGGGTGGCCCGCGCTTCCACCACGTCGGATGTCTTCAACGCGATCGCCGAGGCCGATCGCCGCGAGATCCTGGACGTGCTGATGACAGGCGAGAAGGCGGTCGGGGCGATCGTGAGCGGCCTCTCGATGTCCCAGCCGCGGGTTTCAAAGCACCTGCGGGTGCTCAGCGAGGTGGGACTCGTCAGGTGCCGGGCGGAGGGTCGCCGTCGGCTGTACCG
>JASHTT010000405.1 GCA_030040415.1 Streptosporangiaceae bacterium
TGCTTGTCGCGCTCATCGATCAGGGCACGGCCGAGGTCGTCGGGGCACTGCTCCAGGCAGGACTCGACCCGCAGCGAGTTCGGCGGACCGCGCTCATCGCCATCGGCGCTGCACCGGACGAGCCGCCGCTCAGGCTGCCAGCGGTGACGCCGGCGGGCACGCTGGACCGGCCTGCGCTGCCGGTCAGCGAGCTGGACCCGCGGGCCTGGAGCGTGCTGTGCTGGCGGCAAGGTCGCCTGCCGTTGCGGCGGGTTCGCGGGCCTTCGGGCGCGCGGGCTTTGTCGCGGCTGGAGCGGGATGCCGCCTCGCGACTGGCCGACGGGCTGCAGCTCGACGACGACCAGCGTTACTCGCTGCAGCGCCACCACGTCGCCGAGGTCGAGCGGCGCACCGGGATCGACAGACCGGTACCTGCCAGGGCACGCGGTGGGTCCGGGACGCCGCACGCAGCTGCAGCGATCCGGCGGGCACGACGCAGGGCGCGTCATCCGACCGTGCTGAACGTGACTGTCGGCTGGGCAGTATGGCTCGGTAACAGGCGGGCCGGCCTGCACTACCGGTGGTTCCGGTTGCGGACAGGCAGGTCATACCGTGGCTGCCCGCAACCGTAATCCGAGGTGCAGCGCTCCCGGCGCGATCGGCGTCTAAATAGCGTGAGCGCTGCCATGGCACCCGAAGCCGACGACCCTGGTGGGCCGGCGAGCTTGCAGCAGGACCGCGCGACCGTGGCCGTGACGGACCTGTTCCGCGAGCATCATCTGGAACTCGTGCGGCTGGCCCTGGTCATGGTCGGTGACCTGGCCACCGCTGAGGACGTGGTGCAGGACGCCTTCGAGCGACTGCACCGGCGCTGGCCCGGGCTACGCGAGCCGGAGCATGGCCTCGCCTACGTCCGGTCCAGCGTGCTCAACGGCTGCCGGTCGGTGCACCGCCGCAGTGCGGTCGCCCGTAAGCACGCGCCGCAGCTGGCCGCGGTTGGCGCCGATTCCGGTCCCGAGGCGGCTAACGCGGATCGCCTCGAACTGGCCACGGCCCTTCGGGCACTGCCTGGCCGGCAGCGCGAAGTGCTCGTGCTGCGCTACTACCTGGACCTGGACGTCGCCGAGATCGCGAGCACCCTGCGGATCGCGCCGAGCGCCGTCCGCTCGAACTGCTCGCGAGGGCTGGCGGCGCTCGGCCGCGCCCTGGGGAGGGACGACCGATGACCGAACTCGAAGAACAGCTTCGCTACGAGCTGCGGAGCGTCGCGGAACGCGCCAAGCCAGAGTCACTGCGGCCGCTGCGGATCCCGCCGCCACGCCGCCGGGCCCGGGCGGTCCGCTGGCTTGCCCCAGTGGCGGCGGCAGCAGCCGTCGCGGCTGTCATCGTCGGCGTGACCGTCGCAGGCCACAAAACAGGCCAGCAGCCACTCAACCAACTCCCGGCGGGCGCGCCGAAGTACTACGTCACCCTGAACCGCACCTCGCCGGACGTCATCAGCGCGGTCGTTCGATCCTCGGTATCCGGTGCGCCGATCAGCTCGGTGCAGCTACTGCGGTCCCGTAGCATCGTGCAGCCGCTCGCGATTATCGCCGGGGCCTCCGATGATCGCGCGTTCCTAATCTCGATCCCAGGCGCCCTGGAGATTCTCCGCCTAGCGCCGAACGGCCACGTATTGCGGCTAACCCGGCTGCCGAAAAGCTTCTGGAATCTCGCCGGCATCTACGCAGCTGCTTTCGGTACTGGCGCGCTGTCTCCAGACGGTACCCAGGTGATGGCTCCATTCGGTCGGCCCTACTCATGCAAGTCCTGCGCGCACGGCGTCGCAATGCTCTCGGTGACCACCGGAGTGACCAGGAAGTGGCTTCTGCCGAGCGGCGACGAGGATGTGTGGGGCCCGGTGAGCTGGCCGGGCAGCGGTCACGAGGTGCTGTTGACGGGCGGACTCGGTCTCGGCTACCGGCTGCTAGACGTCGCGCGGCCCGGCGACAGTCTTCTTGCCAGCGCACGCAAAATACACGCGAGCACGCTCTCTGCGCGGGTCGCCAAGCAAGGCTGGATGGCTTACGGGGGTGGTTCGCGGCTTCTGCCAGGCGACAAGACCCTCGTGACCGCCTACGACCGCTTGTCCGCTGGGCGTCACGGCAAATCCACTGAGACAGCACTCATCCGCGAGACCTCGGCCAGCACCGGCCGATTGGTCGGCGAGATCACCTTCAGCGAACGATTGGCGTCTAACGCTGGGATGGGCTGCTACCTGGAGTCATTCGGCCCCTCCGGCATGCACGTGCTGATCTGGTTCGCCGACGGCTTTGGACGGCTGGACGGCAGCCACTTCACACCGCTTCCAGGGCCGTCCAAGGACCTCGACCCGACCGAAGGGGCTGCCTGGTGATCGATGAACCGCACCAGCGTGCCCAGAACCTGAGGAGCACGCCCAGTCGTGTAGAAGATGACCTCGGCTTGGAGGAGTCACCGGCTCGATTAAAGAAGGGACTTTCGTTGAGCAGTTTCAAAGACCAGGCTGGCCGCAAGCTGCGGCCCATCGGAACCGGACGGTGGCTTGCCCTGGTGGCCGCCGCCGCAGGCGCCGCCGGACTCATCGCCAGCGTCGCAGCCCCGGGGAACGCTGCGGCAAGTTCCCCGGCCGCCACGCCCAAGGGCGACGTGGCGACGCTCCCCGTCTACGTCGGTGAGGGGGCCACCTGCATCTTCCCGCTGGAGCCCACGTACTGCTACAGCGTGCCGAACTACGAGCAGTTCCAGTACCTCATGGTGCGCCCGCTGTACATGTTCGGCGGCAACAACGACTCGATCACGGTGAACTACGCATTGTCACCGGCCGACGCGCCGATCTACAGCGACGGCGGCAAGACCGTGGTGATCAACATCAAGCCGTGGAGGTGGTCGGACGGCGAGAGGGTCGATGCCACGGACCTGATCTTCATGCTCAACATGCTGGAGGCCGAGAAGGCCAACTACGCCGGCTACAGCCCCGGGCTGCTGCCGGACAACATCGCTTCCTACTCGGCCACCGGCCCGCAGCAGGTCACGCTGCACCTCACGCAGGCGTACTCCAGCATCTGGTACACCTACAACCAGCTAGCGATCCTCTACCCGTTCCCGCGAGCGTGGGACGTCACCAAGGCCGGGGCAAAGCCCGGCAGCGGCGGCTGCGAGACCGACAGCGCTGCCGACGGCTGGGCCAAATGCATTGCCGTGTGGAACTACCTGAACAGCCAGAACGAGCAGACCGCTACGTACGCGACCAACCCGCTGTGGAAGGTCGTGGACGGCCCGTTCACGCTGACGTCCTACAACGAGATCGGCAGCTACACCTTCGTGCCGAACCCGAAGTACTCGGGCAGCCCCAAGCCGTCGATCTCGGAGCTGAGGTTCCAGGCGTACACAAGCTCCACGGCGGTCTACACCGGGCTGCGGACCGGCACCGGCGGGCTGAGCGACGCCCAGGTCTCGGAGACGGACCTGGGGCCGGCCAAGAAGGACTTCCTGCCGTCCAGCAACCCGCTGGCCTCGACGCCGAATGGCGGCTACGACCTGCAAGCGGCGCTGTCGTTCACCATCGGCTACTCCTACATCAACTTCAACAACCCCACCTACGGGCCGGTATTCAGGCAGCTGTACTTCCGGCAGGCGCTGGCGTTGCTGGACGACCAGGTCGGCATGGACTCCGCTGTCGGCCGAGGCTACGCAACGTCGACGGTCGCGGCGGTGCCGAGCGAGCCGCCGAGTCAGTGGATCTCGCCGGTCATGAAGGAGAACGGCGGGCGGGGCCCGTACCCGTTTGACCCGAGAAAGGCCGAAGCGCTACTGAAGGCGCACGGCTGGAAGATCGTCAATGGAGTGCTGACCTGCGAGAAGGCCGGCACCGGTGCCGCTGACTGCGGCGCGGGGATCCCGAAGGGCCGGCAGGCCAAGCTTTCCATGCTGTACGCCTCGGGCTCCAACGCCGAGGAAGACGACGTCGACATCCTGATGTCGGGCCTGGCGCAAGCGGGCATCCAGCTCACCCCGAAGGGCGAGACCTTCGACAAGCTGCTGGGCGACACCGTGCCGTGCACGCCGAAGGAGTCCCGCTGCCGCTGGACGTTCCTGTACCTGGGCGGCTGGCAATTCAACGGGCCAGGCTTCGAGCCGACCGGCGAGCCGCTGTTCGAGACCGGGGCGGCGAACAACTCGGGCAGCTACAGCAGCCCGCAGATGAACGCGCTGATCAACAGGACGGAAACCAGCAACAGCCTGGTGGTGTTCCACGAGTACGCGACCTACACGGCCGAGCAGGAGCCGTCGGTCTGGATGCCGTGGACGGAAAGTGTCATGGCGGTGTCGAAGCACATGACGGACGTATCGCA
>JASHTT010000406.1 GCA_030040415.1 Streptosporangiaceae bacterium
GCTACTACGAGTGGCAGAGCGCCCCGGGCATCGCCAAGCAGCCGTACTTCATCACCCGCGCTGACGGCCGCTCGCTGGCCTTCGCTGGCCTGTACGAGCTGTGGCGCGACCCGGCGGTCCCCGAGGACGACGCAGACGCCTTGCTGTGGACGGCGACGATCATCACCACGAGCGCGCCGGACGAACTCGGCAAGATCCACGACCGGATGCCGATGATCATCGATCCGTCCGGCTGGACCGACTGGCTGGATCCGTTCAACACCGACACCGCCGACCTGCGGGGCCTGCTGTCCCCGGCGGCCGCGAGCGTGCTGACCACGTATCCGGTGTCGACGGCAGTCAACTCGATCCGCAACAACGGACCGGAACTCATCGAGCCGACGGACCCTCGGCTGGTCGCTCAGTTAGCAGCGGCGGCCCGACATGCCGGGCCTGACGGCAGTCAGTCGGACGGACAAGGCGGTAACGGCGCGCTGTTCTAGGCCTGCCGGACGGCCGCAGCGCAGCACGATTCCCCCCATTGCGCTGTCGGCCATATGTGGAGAGGAGGCGGGGAAAGCATGGACGTGATGGTGGCACGGCATCGCCTGGAGGAGATCTGCCACGAGCTGGACAGGTCAATCACGGTGCTGAACGGCGGCGGACTGCAGCAGTGGTCCGGAGATTACCCGCAGGACCCCGCGGACGCCGGGGCCAACCTCTCCGAGAACGAGCGGTCCGAGGCGGTGCTGGCGGTGGCCCGCAGGCAACGGTCCGACGTGCTGGACGCCCTGCACCGGATCGACCTGGGTGTCTACGGTACCTGCGTGGATTGCGGCGGCCCGGTCCCCGACGGCCGGCTGGAAGCCAAGCCGGAGGCCGCTCGGTGCGTGGCCTGCCAGGCAAAGCACGACCGGAGGCTCGGCCGGCGCTGACGAGTGCTCTCGCGGCGGCGAGACGACGGCTCAGCGGTCTCTCGCTGCGCGCGGGGCCGCGGAATGCCGACGGCAGGCGGAACGTTTCACCGGGCGTGTCAGTAGGGACCTGCCAGATAATCGAGGATGCGCCGAGCATGGCCAGGCGGGATCTGGTCACTGCAGGCGTTGTATTCTCCCGCCGAGGTGATTTGCGGTCCGTGGGGCCGCAGGCCTTCGTTCCGGAAGAGGTGGGTCTGGTCACCGAGACACTAGAGCAGCGCAGCAAGCGGTTCGAGGACGACGTATTGCCGTACCTCGACCAGCTTTACGCAGCGGCGATGCGGATGACCCGCAACCCAGCCGATGCTGAAGACCTAGTCCAGGAGACGTTCGCTAAGGCTTACGCGTCTTTTCACCAGTTTCAGGCTGGTACGAACCTCAAGGCGTGGCTCTTCCGCATCCTCACCAACACGTTCATCAACAGCTACCGGAAGCGTCAGCGCGAGCCACAGCGCTCTGGCACCGAGGAGATCGAGGACTGGCAACTCGCTCGGGCCGCGTCGCACACCTCGTCCGGGCTGAAGTCCGCGGAGAGTGAGGCTCTCGAGCGGCTGCCGGACTCCGACGTGCGCTCGGCGTTGCAGGCGCTGCCCGAGGACTTCCGGCTGGCTGTCTACCTAGCTGACGTCGAGGGCTTCGCCTACAAGGAGATCGCCGACATCATGGGCACTCCGATCGGGACCGTCATGTCACGACTGCACAGGGGCCGCCGGCAACTCCGCGACCTGCTCCAGGACTACGCGGCCGAACGCGGCATCCTGGCGGCGACATCGTCTGGCCGGACACCGTCAGCCGATGACGCGTCAGAAAGGGACGCGACATGAGCTGCGGGAAGCCACACGAGGTGCCGTGCAGCGAAGTGCTGGCACGGGTGTACACCTACATCGACCACGAGATGGAAGACGCCAGCTACACGCAGATCCGCCAGCACCTCGATGAGTGCGGCCCGTGCCTGCGCGAGTTCGGCCTCGAGGAAGTCGTGAAGCGGCTGGTGCACAAGTCTTGCGGGCACGAGGTCGTTCCCGACGAACTCCGCAAGAAGGTGCTGGCCAGGATCACCGCGGTGCGCGCTGAGATCGAGATCACCGAGGTCGCCGCCGAATAGCGCGCACCCGCTGCGATCGAGATCACCGAGGTCGCTGCCCAATAGCCCGCTGAAGGTCTAGCCCTGGCGGGCACATTTCCCTCGCCTTGCCGCGACCTCGGGCACCGGCCAGCCAGCCGGGTTACGCTAAGTGGCGAGCACAGCACTTATAGCACTGTCACGCCTAGCACTGTCACGCCTAGCACTGTCACGCCGCCGGGAGAGGCCGGCCGCCGCCTCAGGGAGGGAGTAGCGACCTTGATCTCCTGGCCCGCGCGGTTGTACACCGCCTTGGTCGTCGCGCTGACCGCGGTGCTAGTCGCCCGGATGCCATTACACGCGTTACACACCGGACGGATCCCGGATTTCTGGTTCGAGCTAGCGATCTTGCAGGCGCTGTTCCTGGTCTGCGACTCGACCCCGAGTTCGCTCGCCGCGCAGCGGGCCAAGTGGTCGCCAAGCTCGTCCGCGACGCTGGCCGCGGTCGTGCTGCTCGGCCCGGTGGCGGCGGCGCTAGTCGGTGCCGTCTCGCTCATCAGCATCAAGCACCAGTTGCGCGCGACCGAGCGGTTGTTCAACGGCGCCATGGGCGCGCTCTCCGGGCTCGCCGCAGGCCGCGCTTACGCCGCGCTGCACGGGCCGGTTGGCCTGCCCGTCTTCGGTAAGGACCCGTGGATGATCATCGGGCCGTTCGCCGCAGCCGCCGCCGCGCACGTGGTGATCAACCAAGGCCTGATCTGGTCCTTCTACCGGCTTAACCGCGGCGGACAGACGCTGCGCCGGGAGGCGCTGGAGTCGAGCCTGCCGCTGTTGCTGGTGTCCGACCTCGGATACGCGGCGCTCGGCCTGATCATCGCGTCGCTGTGGCGGGTGATGGGGCCGTTCTCCGCCGTGCTCGTGCTCGTCCCGCTGTTCGTGGCGCGGTGGGCGATGGGCCAGTTCGCCGAGGAACGGCGGGCCTATGCGGCCACGATGAATGCCCTGTGCCGGGCGGTGGAGACCAAGGACTTCTATACCCGGGGCCACGGGGACCGCGTGTCCCGCGGGGCCGGCATGATCGCGAGGCAGATCGGCATGCGGCAGGGCCGGACCGAGGCGATCATGGTCGCCGGGATGCTGCATGACGTGGGCAAGCTCGGCGTGCCAACGCAGGTCCTGCAGAAGACCGGACCGCTGCTCGAGGACGAACTGGCGGCCATCCAGTTGCACCCGATGCGCGGTCTGGAGATCGTGCGCGAGATCGGGTTCCTGAACGAGGCGCTGGCCGGGATCATGCACCATCATGAGCGGATCGACGGCCGTGGCTACCCGATGGGCTTCGCCGGCCACGAGATTCCCGAGTTCGCCCGGATCATCGCCGTCGCCGATGCCTTCGACTCGATGACCTCGACCAGGTCCTACCGCCAGGCCAGGACCATCGACGCGGCCGTGGCCGAGCTGCGCAGGGGTGCCGGGACGCAGTTCGACCCGCTGCTGGTCGAGGCCTTCATCGCGGCGCTCGCCGTCGAGGACTGGCCGCTGCCCGAGCCCGCGGTGGTACCCGCCGACCGCGGCACGGTCACCGCCCAAGACCACGACGACCCGACCGCGCCGTTGCGGGTCGTGGAGTTCCCGTGACCGGCAGCTCGGGGTTCCGGTGACCGGCGGGACGATGACAAGCCGGACGGCAGCCGACCGCTGGACGTACTGGCAGTCCATCGACTCCGGCCGGCTGCTGCTGATGGCTGCGGCCGGGATGCTGATAATCGCCGCGTTCGCGCACACCACGATCAGCAGCACCAACCACATCGCCTGGCGGCCCGCGCTCGCCTTCGGCGGGTTCATCGCGCTCGGCGAACTGCTCAGGCTCGCGCTCCCCGGTGGCCGGGAGGCGGCGCCGATCGCGATGGTAGGCGCGATGTCCTACGCGCTGCTGATCAACGTCGCCCACGCCGGCCCGGCGAACCAGGAGGCACTGCTGGTCGTGGCGGTCGCGGCCGTGGGCATGACGGTGGGCGCCCTCCCGCACGTCGCCGCCGGGCGGCCGGCCGGCCTGACCGGCATGTGCACGCGGCTGGTCGCGGTCGCCTGCGTGGCGTTCGCCTTCCGGCCGATCGTGCACGACATCAGGTCCGAGCCGTGGTACGTGGCCATGGCCGTGATGGTGGTCGTCGTCGTGTTCGGCTGGCTGGTGGATACCGTCGTCGGAGCTCTCATCCGCGCCGATGACATCGGCAGCAGGTTCTCGGTGGCGCTGGTCGACGAGATCAGGCTGCAGTGGCTGCTCGGCGCAGCCATCTGCGCATCGGTGCTCATCACGGTGTTCGGCGCGGAAGTGATGGGCATCGCCGAGCTGGCCGTATTCGTCGGGCCGCTGCTGGTTACCCAGCTGGCGTTCCGCCGGTACGCCGGGATCCGGGCCACCTACCTGCAGACGGTGCGCTCGCTGTCCCGGGTTACCGAGGTCGCCGGGTACGTCGAAGAAGGCCATTCCCAGCGCGTCAGCAGGCTGGCTGTGGCCATCGGCCGGGTGCTCGGCATGACCGAGCCGGACCTGCTGGCGCTCGAGTACGCGGCGCTGATGCACGACATCGGCCAGCTCTCGCTCCGCGACCCCATTCCCGGCGGTGCCACCCTGCTGGCACCGCGGGCCGATCAGGAGCGGATCGCCGAGCTGGGCGCGGACATCATCCGCGAGGCGGGCGTACTCGACGACGTTGCCGAGCTCGTCCGCTGCCAGAGCTGGCCCGCGTCACGTGACCCCGCTCCGCCCCGTGGCAGCATGATCATCAGGGCCGCTAACGCGTTCGACGATATGGTCGGCGGCGGCGCGGACAGGGAGCGGTCGAGCGCCGCGCTGGACCGGATGCGGCAGGACCCGGCCGAGTACGACAGCCTGATAGTCAGGGCGCTTGCCGAGGTAGCGGGACGGCGGCCGCTCTGGCGGCTGTAGGCTGCCGGGCGTGCTCGACTCGGTACTTGTCGCCAACCGCGGCGAAATCGCCAGGCGCGTGATCGCGACCGCGCGCAGGCTCGGCGTCCGGTCCATCGCCGTGTACTCCGAGGTGGACGCCGGCTTGCCGTTCGTGCGCGAAGCCGACGAGGCGATGCTGATCGGCCCGGCCGCTCCGGCGGCCAGCTACCTGAACCAGGCGGCGATCCTGGCCGCGGCGAGGCAGACGGGCGCTAGCGCGGTGCACCCGGGATACGGGTTCCTGGCGGAGAACCCGGAGTTCGCCGCCGCCGTCATGGCGGCAGGCCTGGTCTGGGTCGGCCCGACCCCCTGGTCCATGCGGGAAATGGCTGACAAGATCAACGCCAGGAACCTGATGGAGCGCGCCGGGGTCCCCGTCTCGCCCGGTACCAGGGAGCCGGTGACCGACGTCGCCGCAGCCCTAGCGGCCGCGGCGCAGATCGGCTATCCGGTCATGATCAAGGCGGCCGGCGGCGGTGGTGGCATCGGCATGAGCGCGGCCGCGGACCCTGGGCAGCTGGAGGCGGGTTTCGCGACCGCCAGGTCGCGGGCGGAGCGGTTCTTCGGCAGCGGTGACATCCTGCTCGAGCGGTTCGTCGCCCGTGCCCGGCACGTGGAGGTACAGATACTCGGGCTGGCCGATGGCCCAGCTGCGGACCACGGTGACTCGTCCCCCCGGGCCAATACTGGCGGGGGGTCCGGGGGGTCGCCCCCCCGGGCCAATACCGTGCTGGCCCTCGGCGAGCGCGACTGCTCGGTGCAACGGCGGCACCAGAAGGTGGCCGAGGAGACCCCGTCCCCGGGGATCAGCGCGGAGCTGCGAGCGCGCATGCTGGCCGCCGCGGTACGCGCCGGGCAGGCGGTCGGCTACCTTGGCGCCGGTACCGTCGAGTTCCTGGTTGACGTGGCGACTGGCGACTTCGTGTTCCTGGAAATGAACACCAGGCTCCAGGTGGAGCACCCGGTGACCGAACTCGTCACCGGCATCGACCTGGTCGAGCAGCAATTCCGCATCGCCGAGGGCAGCGCTGTCAGCTTCGATCCGGCCGCGGTCACGCCGACAGGTCACGCGCTGGAACTGCGTATCTACGCCGAGGACAGCAAGCGGTTCCTGCCGAGTCCGGGCACGATCTCGGAATGGTCGCAGGCCCGGGGTCC
>JASHTT010000407.1 GCA_030040415.1 Streptosporangiaceae bacterium
GCTGCTGCCGTTCCGGGCTGACTCCGAGCCCGGCTTGCAAGCCGCGTCCGACTGTGCCGTCCGGATTATCATGCTGCGCTGCTTCGCGTCCCACCGAAGCGACCGACATATAAACCTCCTAAGTCACTAGGGAATATAGTATTCACTAGTTTCACTTGCCGCCACCTGGTGCCGGTATGTCACCCCGCGAGCGCCGACCGAACCCCGCAAGGGCGCAGTCCGGCGGACCGGAACCGGCTGACCCAGCGGCGGCGGACACCACTGAGCCGACCCGGCCGAGCAGACCGAACCCAGTGGACCCGGCGGACTGACCCCGGCGAGGTGCCTGACCGGCGCAGGTACCGGATCCCAGCGGACCGGACCGGCCGTGGACGCGGCGGGCCGCAGCCCTGACGGAGCCTGATCAGCCTTGGCTGAGCCATTGTCCTCCCGCCAGCCTGCCGATGTCTGCACCCAGCGGCCGGTCTGCGTCGACGGGTTCGATGACCTGTCGCAAGTTGCCCAGCAGTCGCGCGCAACCGGGCGGCCAGGCACGATCGGCTCCGGCCATCGACGCCGCCTGGAAGGCCGTGAGCGCCTCGCATGCCGCGACGACGCGAGCGCGCCGCAGGGCGGTCCGCAGGTTGATCGCCGCCTGCCAGGCGAACGACTGCACGTCCTCCTGGCCACTCGACGTTTCGATAAGGCCGATCGGGCTCGGCATGGCGAGTCGGCGCAGCGCGTGCACCTCGCCTACGGCGCGCTTGTGCACGGCGACCAGGCCGGCGCCAGGGCCCGGCCGGACGGCGAGCTGGGCAGGCAGACCAGTCACGGCCGGATCGAGCAGTCGATGGATGCGTGCGGCGGACACCTCACAGGCGTGCACGACAGCGGCGGCGACGTGGTCACACGCGGCTGCGAGATCGATCCCGTGGAATCCGGCGGTCCCGGTGAACGTGCCATCCAGGAACGCAGGGGAGTCGGTGACGCCCGCCAGCGCGCGGTCGGCTGCGGCGGCCACAGCGTCACTCGCCCGCTCGAGCTGGGTGAGTACGTGGCCTGCCACCCGGAATGACACGGGTGCCTGCAGCATCCGTGGTGGCCTCGCCGGGCAAATCAGCTCCCTGAGCCGGTTCAGTACGAGACCGAGCGTCTCGTCCGCGCGGGCGCACGCCTCGCCGTACGGGTCGACTGGTGCCTGCACCGCAGCGATTGACAGCGCTGCGCCCGCGGTCAGCAACGCCGCCACCGAGCGTGCCTCGGCTTCGGCCAGCAGGCTCAGCCCGGTCGCGCCGGGCACGCCGGCCAGCAGCGCGATCCCTTCCTTCGGGCCGAGCTCGTAGGGGCGGAGGCCGTGCTCGGTTAGCACCGCAGCGGCGGGACGGACGCCCTGGCCGTCACTGCCGTGCCCGTCACTGCCGTGCCCGTCACCGGATGACCCGAGCACCGACCCGATGCCGACCAGCGGGCCGAAGCAATGCGCGAGCTGGATGATCTCACCGGCCGAGCCGGCCCCGTCCGCCGGAACCGCCGGCACGATGCCGGCCGCCAGGAAGTCGGCGAGCCGCTCGCACAAGCCCGCCGAGACGGCTGCGTCACCGGACAGGAAGGTGCGCAGCCGGACCGCGAGAATCACCCTGACATCGGCGGCCGGAAGCCACGGCGGGCTGCCGGTGGCGCGGCCGAGCAGCAGATTCCGCTGGTGCGCCAGCTGCTCGGCCGGCGACAGCCGCACGCCGGAAAGCGATCCCATGCCCGTCGTCACGCCATAGACCTGCGCGCCGTCGCGCAGCAGCGCCCGGGCGCGCCCGGACTGCGCATCGACCTGGGCGGCCAAGCCGGGCGCGAGCCGAACCGCCAGCCCGTCACCGACCTGCCGGATGGCGCTGGCATCCAGGTCAGCCGCCGACTGCAGGACGAGTGCGGGGAGCACGCCTACCGGTACCTGAGCATCGTGCCAGCGTCAGCTTGCTCCGCCTTGCGCAAGATCATTAGCCCGACGGCGATGTCAAGGATCGCTAGGCCACGGTGCCAGAGCAGGATGCGCTCCTGTGGCGATTCGCGACCTGGCCGCAGCCCCGCGACGATCTGGCCCAGTTCGGCGTGCAGGGACTGGCGGGTGAGTCTTCCGCTGTCCACGTGGGCGCGCAGCGAGCCGAACGGCCCGGCTTGCGCCTCGCGCCAGTCGTCCACGACGACCTTGTCCATGACGTCGAGCAGATCGAGCTCGACAGCGCTGATCGTGCCGTACGGAACGACGAATGCGCCCGGCCGGACCGCGCTGGTGCGCAGCAGCGGCTCGGGCCGAGTCAGCCTGGACGCCTCGACCAGTACGTCGGCGCCGTCGAAGGTTTCCTCGGCTGTGGCCATCACCCGGACGGGCGTGGCCACGGCTGCCGCGAGCTGGCGGCCGAACGCCTCCCGCGACTCAGGGCGCCGACTCGTTACCCGGATCTCGGCGAGGTCGAGCACCAGGTTGAGCAGCAACACGTTCCACAATGCGGTACCGCGGGCGCCCACGTGCCCAAGGATGCGCGAATCCTTCCTGGCCAGGTACTTCGCGCCTACCGCGGTCATGGCGCCGGTCCGGCAGGCGGTTATGAGGGTGGCGTCCATGATCGCGATTGGGACGCCGGTCGCCGAGTCCATCAGCATGAGCAGGCCGAGCTCGCTCGGCAGGCCGATCGCGTAGTTGTTGACGAAGTCGCCGACGACCTTGATGCCGCTCACATCGCCGGGCGCGCCGCGGACGTGCCCGCGCAGCACATTGAAATGCCCCGCGTCGCCCGGCACCAGGTGAACTCGCGGCTCGCCCACAGCCTGGCCGAGGCCGTGCGCGCGAACGGCGCCCTCGACGGCGCCGATGATCTCGGGACCGGTTAGCCCGAGGCTGGCTATGTCTGGCCCGGACAGGTATCGCAGCCACAGGCTGCCTGGCACGCCCCGGCCAGGCTGACTGGCGTCAGCCTGGCCGGGCTCAGCCGGCCCGGAATCAGCGCCGTGGCTGCGGGTCGTGCTCGCGACGCTCAGCTCTTCGTGCAGTCGTAGAGGAAGATGTGGCCGATCGCGGTGGGGTAAGCGCCGCTGACGTTCTTGCTCGAGGCAGCGAGCCAGTTGTAGAAGTAGCCGTAGATGATCGGGGTCTCAGCAAGCAGCAGAGTCTCGATCTTCCCGGCGATGGCCCGCTGAGTCGTGAGGTCGACCGCGGCGATGTACTCGTTCGACAGCTTGTCGTAGCTGGCGTTGTTGAAGCGCGCGGCATTCCATGCGCCGGTCCCGGTCTTGGCGTTGATGGTCTGCAGCGGCGCGGTGAGGAACACGTTCGGCACGCTGCGGTCGCCGTAGTCGACCAGGCTCATGGTCGCGTCGAGCCAGTCCGAGTTGCCGAAGGTCGCCTTGCCGTAGTAGACCGACGAGGCTTCCATCTTGACCGAGATGTCGACGCCGATCGCCTTGGCGGACTGGGCGACGATCTGCGCGTAGTCCGGGATCTCTTCGACATCGTTGCCGATCAGCTGGGTAGCGAAGCCGCGCGAGTACCCTGCGGCGGCCAGCAGCGACTTCGCCGTGGCGACGTCCTGGACGCGCTGCGGGACCGAGGTGTTCGTCGACGGGAACACAGGGGCGAACGGGCTGTCGTTACCGACGTCGGCGTAGCCCTTGAAAAGAGCCTGGACGATGTCGGGCCGGTTGAGCGTGAGCGCGATAGCCTGTCGCACCCTGGGGTCGGTGAACGGCTTCAGGTCGGTGCGCATGGACAGTTCGCGGTGCGCGCTGGACTTGAGCCTGATCACGTTGTACGCGCCGCTAAGCAACTGCTCGCCGCCGGACACTGCGAACGAGGCCAGCACGTCGATGGTCCCGCTGGTGAGGGCCAGGACTGAGGGCGTCTGGGTGGCATAGAAGGTGAAGTTGGTGCCGGCGTTCGTGGCCTGCTTGCCCCAGTAGCTCTTGTTGCGAGCGAAGGTCGCGCCCTTATTGACCGTGTAGCTCGTCATGACATACGGGCCGGTGCCGATGAAGGAACTCTGCCACTTCGCCGGGTCGTAGCCGTTCGGCAGGATGATCACGTTGTAGTTGTCCGACGACGTCAGGTAGGGGAAGTTGCCGTTCGGGGCTAGCAGGTGGAAGGCAACCGTGTAGTCGTCGACCTTGACCACGCCCGACGGGTCAATGACGCCACCGAATGCGGACAGCGCCTCGCTGCCGTTCTTGGGGTTGGAGTGCAGCTGGTAGGTGTAGACGACGTCGTCCGCGGTGAGCGGGTGCCCGTCGTGGAACTTGACACCCGGCCGGATGTTGAACGTCCAGACATCGGCGGTCGAGTTCGACGACCAGCTGGTCGCCAGCACGGGCTTGAGCGTGAAGTTCTGATCGGACAGGCACAGGTACTCACCGGTCTGGCCGAGCATCTGCAGCCCGCCCTCGTCGTCGACGAGAAGCGGGTTGATGTTGGTGGCTGGCGTGATGGTCCCGACGTTGATGGTGGCGTTGGCCGCGCTTGTCGACTTGGACGGGCTGGTAGACGTGGATGAGCCGCAGGCGGCCAGGATCCCGCCGAGCACCGGTGCGGAGATGCCAACGAGTGCGCCGCGACGCAGGAGTTCCCGGCGGGTCAGCCGACCCGCGAGAAACTCATCTATGACGTGGTTGCCGATCTCCGTCTGCCCCTCTCGGAGCTGACTGAGCCGGTCGCTTCGAGCTTTCACGGATCCTCCTGGAAACCGTTGCCGACGAGCGCACGCTGGCCGGCGGACTGGGGGGTGACTCGTGAGCTTGGCCGATGCCGATGGGCGAGACACCCCCTTGGCGAAAACTACCGTCAGACATGGCCCGTCTCAGGTCACCTGCCCGTCACCTTGCATATTTGTTAGCTGATCGATAGGAATATGGCAGCTCATCAGGTGACCAGGCTCGGCTTCGGCCA
>JASHTT010000408.1 GCA_030040415.1 Streptosporangiaceae bacterium
GGCAGACTTCCTGGGCCTTCCAGCACCGGGTGTGAAACCGGCAGGCTGGCGGCGGGTTGAGCGGGCTCGGCACGTCACCGGTAAGCCGGATGCGCTCCCGGCGCTCACGTGTGCCCGCGGCGCTGCGGACCGGTTCGGGCACCGGAACGGCGGACATCAGCGCGACCGTGTAGGGATGGTGCGGAGTCGCATACAGCTGATCCCTGCCCGCAACCTCGACCAGCCTACCTAGGTACATGACAGCCACCGAGTCGCTGATGTGCCTGACCACCGACAGGTCGTGCGCGATCACCACGTAGGTGAGGCCTAGTTCCGACTGCAGATCCTCCAGCAGGTTCACCACCTGTGCCTGGATAGACACGTCGAGCGCTGATACCGGCTCGTCGGCAACGATCAGCTTCGGCTTGAGCGCGAGTGTGCGGGCAATCCCGATGCGTTGCCGCTGGCCGCCGGAGAACTCGTGCGGGTAGCGGTTGTAGTGCTCGGGATTCAGCCCGACGAGCTCGAGCAGCTCCTGCACGGTGCGCTTGATGCCCTGTTCGGTCTTCACGCCCTGCAGCCGGAAGGGGGCGCCCACGATCGCGCCGACAGTGTGCCGCGGGTTCAGCGAGGAGTACGGGTCCTGGAAAATCATCTGAACGTCCCGCCGCAGCGGGCGCATCCTCGACATCGACAGGTGCGTGATGTCGTGCCCGTCGAAAACTATCTGGCCGCCGGTGGGCTCGAGCAGCCTGGCCAGCAGCCGCCCCGTGGTCGTCTTGCCGCACCCGGACTCACCGACAAGGCCGAGCGTCTGCCCGGTCTGAATGGAAAAGTCGATGCCGTCGACCGCCTGAACGGCGCCCACCCTGTGCCGGAACACGATCCCGCGCGTCACCGGAAAGTGCTTCTGCAAGCCGGTCACCGACAGCAGCGCACCGTCGGATGCCTGCCCGGTGCCGCCAGCCTGCCCTGCGGTGCTTGCCGGGGCGCTCACAGGCCCTCCCCAGCGTTCTCGCCAGCCGTCACCGGGATCCGCTCGGCCCGCAGGCTCTCGCGCTGCGCGCGGGTCAGGTGGCACGCCACGCGGTGGCCGGGACCGATCTCGCGCAGTTCCGGTATCTCGGTCATGCTGCGCCCGTCGGTCATCGAGGCGAAATCACAGCGCGGATGGAACGGGCAGCCGGGCGGCACGTTGATGAGGCTCGGCGGAGTGCCCTGGATCGGGATCAGCCGTTCGCTCCTGGCCTCGTCCAGCCGAGGCATCGAGGTCAGCAACCCCCACGTGTACGGATGGCCGGGGCGCCAGAAGATGTCCTCGGCCGAGCCGTACTCAGCCACTCGCCCGCTGTACATGACCAGGATGTCGTCGGACAGCTCGGCGACCACCCCGAGGTCGTGCGTGATGATGATGACCGCCGAACCGAACTCCTGCTGCAGATCGGAGATCAGGTCGAGTATCTGTGCCTGCACGGTGACGTCCAGGGCGGTGGTCGGCTCGTCGGCGATGAGCAGTTCCGGATTGCAGCACAGCGCCATCGCGATCATCGCGCGCTGGCGCATGCCGCCGGAGAACTGGTGCGGGTAGTCGTCGACCCGGGCGGCGGGCTGCGGGATGCCGACCCGGCCGAGCATGTCGATCGTGTGCTGCCTGGCTGCCTTCCTGCCGACCTTGTTATGGGTCAGGAACGCCTCGCTGATCTGCGAGCCGACGGTGAAGTACGGGTGCAGCGCGGACAACGGATCCTGGAAGATCATGGCCATCTTGCTGCCGCGCAATTGGCGGACCCGCGCGGGGCCCGCGCTAATGAGCTCCTCGCCGTCCAGCCAGATCTGGCCGGATATCTCGGCGCGGGTGTGCTCGTGCAGGCCCATGATGCCCATGCTGGTCACGCTCTTGCCGGAGCCGGACTCCCCCACGATGCCGAGCGTCTTGCCGCGCTCGAGCGTGAACGAGACCCCGTCAACCGCCTTGACCACGCCGTCGTCGGTGGAAAAGCTGATCCGCAACTCGCGGACCTCGAGCATCGCGTTCGGGGCCGGGGTCGCGTCGGTCAGCGCTGCCGCGGCCATCAGAACCTGACCCGGGGGTCGATGGCCGCGTACAAGATATCGACCAGCATGTTCGCGACGATGATGAAGAACGAAGCGAGCAAAACGACACCCATGATCTCCGGCAGGTCTGAGTTGTCGATGGCCTCGATCGTGAACAGACCGAGGCCGTGCAGGCTGAACGTGAACTCGGTGAGCACCGCACCGCCAAGCAGCAAGCCCAGGTCCATGCCGAAGATGGTCAGGATCGGTGTCAGCGCGGCGCGCAAGCCGTGCTTGAAGATCACCCTGCGTTCCGGCAGGCCCTTGGCCCGGGCCGTCCTGATGTAGTCCTCGTGCATCGTCTCGAGCATGCCTGCTCTGGTCAGCCGCGCGTACAGCGCCGAGTACAGGAACGCGAGGACGATCCAGGGCAGCACGAGGTTCTTCGCCCATTCCAGCGGGTTCTGGGTGATGCCCACGTACGTCACGTTGAATATGTGCCACTTGAAGCTGAACAGCAGCAGCGCGATCTGGCCGGTGAAGAAGATCGGCAGCGACACGCCGGCCAGCGCCGTGCCCATGGACAGCCGGTCGAAGATGCTGCCGGGGCGCAGCGCCGACACGATCCCGATGGCCACGCCGCCGACCAGCCAGAGGACTGCCGCACCGATCGCGATCGACGCGGTCACCGGGACGTTGCTGACCAGCAGCGGCCAGACTGGCTGCTGGTTGCGCCAGGAGTAGCCAAGGCACGGCGGCGGGCAGTAGGTCCGGCTCGCCCCGACCGAGTAGGTCTCGCCTGCGACGATGCCCTTCAGGAACCTGAGGAACTGCACCGGTACCGAGGCATTCAGGCCGAGCCTGACCTCCATGGCCTTGATCTGCGACGGGATCGGGTTACGGCCCACGTACCTGGCTGCCAGGTCGTACGGCGTCTCGCCCGCCAGCCTGGGCAGCAGGAAGAAGATCGCGAACGTGATGGCGCTGACGATGATCAGCAGTATCACGGTGGCGAACAGCCGCCTGACGATGAACGTAATCACGCTGCGCGAGGGCTCCCTGGTCTTGGGCTCCGGGCTGGCCGGCCGGCGGCCTGTGGTCGCCGGCCGGCCAGGTCCTGAGTTACTTCTTGAGCCCGAGTACTGCGTAGTTGTACATGCCGTAGTAGTCGTTGAACTGGACGTTTGTCACGTCCGGGTTCCGGTAGAGCAGCACCTTCTGGTAGACGATCGGCAGGATGGCCGCCTGGGCCATGATGTCCTCGTCGATCTGCTCCCAGATCGGGATGTTGGCCGCCGGGTTGGACTGTCCCGCTGCCTTGGCGAATAGGTTGTCGATCGCCGGGTCGTCGATCTCCGAGATCTGCGAGTTTCCGGCGGGCGCGATGGCGTTGCTGTTCGACAGCTCATCGAGGAAGCCGTAGCCGTCCGGCCAGTCGGCCGCCCAGCCGCCCATCAGGATGCCGAGGTCGTGGCTGTGCACGTAAGCCGGCACGCCGGCGTAGTTGCTGTAGTACGAGCCGGTCGGGTAGCCGTCAAGCACCGTCTTGATCCCGACAGCGCTCAGCGCCGCCTGCAGGGCCTGCGCGGCCAGCACGTCGGTCGGCCGGTCGGACCGGTAGGCCAGGCCAGTGGTGAAGCCGCTGGGCTTGCCGCACAGCTTCAGCTGTGCCTTGGCTGCCGCGTCATCGCCGTTCGGCTTGGACAGCGCGTCGTACAGGTCGAAATTGTTGTACCCGACGATGGTCGGCGGGATCACCGTGCTCGCGATCGCGCCGCCGACGATCGGGCCACCGTAGGCGTCCTGCAGGGTGACCTTGTCGGCCGCGTACTCGATGGCCTCCCGGCAGTGCACGTTCGGGATGACCTTCTCGTTGAGGTAAGCGAACCGCAGGAAGCCGTTGATCGGGTTGTCGGAGTCCGCCTTGAGCGACGGGGTGCTGAGGATCTTGGCCCGCGCCGCCGTCTGCACGCCGAGGCCCTGCAGGTCCATGTCCGCGTACCCGGCGATCTGGTCCTGGTCCACGGTGTTCTGGTTCATGTTGAAGTTGACGACGATCTTGCTGACCAGCTGCTTGGCCTGCGGGTCGGTC
>JASHTT010000409.1 GCA_030040415.1 Streptosporangiaceae bacterium
TCCCGGCGGCCCGCGAAGGTCACGTCCAGGCCGAGCCGCTCGGCCAGCCGGGTCAGCGCTGCCTGCTCTGGGCCGTCCCCGACGAGCGCGAGCTTCGCCGGGTGCCGCATCAGGCTGACCGCCTCGAGCAGCCGCGGCAGGTTCTTCTGGACCGACAGCCGGCCGACGAACAGCAGCGCCAGCGACCCGGCCGGACCGCATTCAGGGACGGCGGTCACCGGGCGCGCCTGGAGGCCTGCCGCCCCGGCCCCGGCCAGGTTTGCCGGCACGCCGTTCGGTACGACGGTCACGCGCTCGGGCCGGACGCGGTACCGCCCGATGACAAACCGGGCCTGCTCTGCGGACAGCACGATCACGGCCGACGCCGCGCGCAGCACCCGGGCCAGCACGGTGCGCTTGTACAGGGCCAGCAACCGGCCGGATGCCCCGGACGGGCCGACGTCAAGGTGAAAGTGCGCGACGAAGGCGCGGCGGCGAAGCCTGGCCGTGGCCCAGACGACCTCGGGCGTGAACGCCTGGGTGACATGCACGTGCACGACGACGTCCCCGGGCAGCCGCAACAGCGCGATCGCCAGGGCCGGCGCGACGGGCGTGTTCGCGACCTCGACGCTGCGCAGCCGCCGCACCGTAAGCTGGCCGTCACGTTCCACCCGCGGCCAGCCGCGGGCGCCGACGGTGCTGGTCAGCACCTCGACGGGGCGGGTCTTCGCGAGCCCTTGCGCGATGGCCTGGGCCGCCATTTCCACCCCGCCCAGATGCGGCGGGAAGTACGGCACGACCTGCACGACGAGCGGGCGGGCGGTCACGGCTGCGCTCCGGGGATCAGCTCCGCGTTGGTCAGGTACGACACCCGCGGGTGCCCGGCGATGTGATCGAGCACCCTGGCCAGCCGGTCCCAGTGGCCGAACCGGTCTACCTCCCAGCTGTGCCCCCACAGGTGGAAGACGCCGCCGTCGGCAAGCACCCGGTCGAACAGCAGGACGGCCAGGGCGGACCAGTTGGTGCACCGCATCGTGGCGACGGGACGGCCGCTGGTCACCGCCGGGAGCCTCGGCCAGTCGCGCACGTGCGGGCGGGCCTGGACGGTGGTCCGCATCGAGAACGGGTCGGCTACCGGGCCGGTCGACAGCCGCCGCACGGTCCGGGCGCAGCGAAAGCCGGCCCTCTGCACCAGCGGCACGTGCTCGGCGCGGTAGCACCCGCCCGGATAGCAGAAGCTGGTCACCGTGGTCTGGATGATGTCCTCGAGCCGGGCCTTCCCGTCCCCGATCTCGGCGCTGGCCTGCTCGCGAGTCAGCGATGTGAGCCGACGGTGCGTACGAGTATGGCCACCGAGCTCGAAACGGGTTGCCAGTTCGCGCAGCGCGGCCGGGCCGAGCCGGTCGCGCGCGTCGATCTCGACGTTGTCCGGCGCGACGTAGAACGTGCCCGGCAGGCCGCGCGCTGCGAGCATCCCGGCCAGCCTGTCGTCGAGGACGTGGCCATCGTCCCAGCTGGTAGTCACGATCGCGATCACGTCGTATGCCCGTGAAACTCGATCGAGTCAAGCCGTACGTTGATCTTGACGGTGACCGTGTAGAGGGAGTTAGTGCCAGTGGGCACGAACCTGCTGACCACCACGACCTTGCGGGCGTTCGGCACCGCGATGTTGCCCTGGTCGATCTGGCTGATCGCTCCGCCGTCATCCATCGTCACGACGTAGTGGTAGGTGAAGGTCTTTCCCTCCCTGTTGACGATGGTGAAGTCGAAGTTGTGCGAGACGCCGGGCAGCGAGTGCACCGGCAGCGCCGTGATGTTGGTGAAGAACAACTCCGAGTACAGCGCGGGCTGCGCGCCGAGTGACAGGGCTGCCTGCCGGGACGTCCACGCGGGGTTGGCGGCAGCGAACGCGGCCGCGACCAGGATGCAGACAGCGCTGGCGACGCGGAATGGGTGCCGGCGCAGCGCTCCGGCGATCCGGTGGATCCGGCCGGGCCGCTCGCCAGCGTCCGGGGCCTGCCCGGCTGCCGTCTGCTCGGTCGTTGTCTGGTCGGTCGTTGTCTGGTCGGGGGTCATGGACTGATCTCTTCCGGGACAATGTCAGCGGGTGTCTCCGCGCCAGGGCCGAGGCGGCCAGCGGCATCGAGCACGGCCTCGAGCTTGCGGATGGAAGCTGTCCAGCCGAGCCGTGGCGCGCGCTCACGGGCGGCGGCCTTCATCCGCGCCAGCAAGTCGGGCTCACGCGCCAGCCGCGTGATGGCCCCCGCGAGCGCTTCCGTGTCCGCTGCCTCGACGATGAAGCCGTCGATCCCGTGCCTGACGACCTCCCCGGTGGCGCCGCCGGTCGTCGCGATGACGGGCACCCCGCAGGCCAGCGCCTCAGCGGCGACGAGCCCGAAGCCCTCGCCATACAGCGACGGCACGACCACGATGTCGGCGGAGCGGTACAGACAGGGCAGTTCCGGCTGGGTGACCCAGCCGGCGAAGGACACCGACGGCAGGCCGGCGGCCAGCCTCTTCAGCCGCGCCTGCTCAGCGCCGCCGCCCACGATGACCAGCTCAGCTCCGGACAGTCCAGCCCGACGCCAGGCCTCGATAAGCACATCGACGCCGTTGCGCGGCACCAGCCGCCGGACCGTGAGCACCCGGAGCCCGGGCGCGGCCGTGGCGACCGGGCCGTCCGGCCGGAAAACCCCGGTGTCGACTCCGGAGTAGATCGTCTGGGTGCGGGCCCGCGGCGCTATGCCGCGCACGTAGCACTCCACATGCTTGCTGACGCAGATCACCATCGCTGCCCGGTGCAGCACGCGCCGCCCGATCGTGGCGTCTACGCCGTGCTCCAGCGCGGCGAGCGGGAGGGGGTAGTCCACGAACGGACTGTGCTGCATCACGACCAGTGGCCGGCGGTTGACGGCCGCCGCCCGCGCGGCATAGACGCTGGCCGGGTAGCAGTGCCCGTGCGCCAGCACGACGTCCGAGGTCGCGGCGTGGCGGGCAAGGTCGGCCCGCATCCGCAGGGACGGCACGGGTACCGGCACCCGGATCTGGTGTTCCGCCCAGTTGATGCAGCGGTACCGGTACACGGTGACGTCGCCACCGGGGTCGTCAGCCTCCTGAGCCGCGTCCTCGCCCAGCCTGGTCGTGAACACCCCGACCTGCCAGCCAAGCCCCCGCAGCAACCGCGCCTGCTCCCTGGCCACCGTCTCGATGCCACCCACGTGCGGCGCCCAGTAGTGGGTAGCCACGGTCAGCCGCCTGCTCACAGCGACAACCTGTCCTGCTGCGGAGTGTCCTCCTCGGTGCCGGAACCGGACAGCGCGACCAGCTCCTCCGGTTCGGACCGCACTGCCAGGGTCATATAGCGGCATCCGTGCAGGCGGCCAAGGTAACCGGCGGCGATAGAGGTCTGCACGCCGAGCACCATCGTGGTGAGTGCGATGGCCGTGAAACGCAGGTGACCCGTGCCGTACTGGTGGGGCAGTATCAGGCTCACGATCTCGGCCGCAAGGCCGAGCGCGAACAAGGTGGATCCGAGCAGGTGCAGCAGCGGTGAGGTGACCGTGCGCTCGATCGACCGGGACAGCTGGCTCCGGCCGTCTGTGCTGAGCCTCAGCCAGTGCAGATGGGCGGTCGCGCCGAGCACTATTACCTGCGCCCCGACCAGCACCATCAGCGTGCAGAGGATCGTCAGGTGCAAGGCGAAGACCGGGTTAGTGCCGAGCACTCTGGGCTGCACCAGCACGACGGCCACGACGGCCAGGAACAGCGTCAGCAGGCCATAGGCCATCATCATGAGCCCGGGGACCATGCTGACCAGGAATCGGAGGTGCCGCCAGCCGTCCTGCAGCGGTCGCAGCTTCGAGGAGCCGGCCCGGGGATGGTAGGTAATGGGGATCTCCGCCGACCGCAGCCCGGTCTGGGCGGCCCGCACGGAGATCTCGGACGCCAGTTCCATGCCGGTGCAGCGCAGCGTAAGCCGCTCGTACGCAGACCGCCGGATGGCCCGCAGGCCGCTGTGCGCGTCGCTGAGCCGGGTGCCGAACAAGCGGTTGAGCGCGCCGGTCAGCATCGGGTTGCCAATGTAGCGGTGCATCCAGGGCATCGCGCCGGGCAAGATCTTGCCCGCGAAACGCGAACCGACCACGTAGTCGTACCCGTCCTGCAGCATGGCGACCAGGTTGGGTATCTCCCCGAAGTCGTAGGACGCGTCAGCGTCGCCCATGACCAGGTACGTCCCCCTCGCGGCGGCGAAACCGCGCAGATACGCGGAGCCATAACCGCGGGTTGACTCGCGGACGACGCGCGCGCCAGCGTGGCGCGCGATCTCGGCAGAGCCGTCGGTCGAGCCGTTGTCGCACACGACCACTTCACCGGTGAGCCCGGTGGCGCGGATCGCGTCCAGGGCTTGCACGACGCATCGCCCGACGCTCGGCGCCTCGTTCAGGCACGGCAGCACGACGCTGATGCCGACCGAGTCGTCTCCGGGCAGAACCGACGCCTGGGCAGCCGTCACCTCACGCCCCCGCCTGCGTCGCCGTGGTCCCCGCCCCAGCCACGCTGACGCCGCTGCGCTGCGCCAGCAGCGAGAGCATCTCGTACTCGGGGACCAGCAGTTCCCGCAGCCGGGCCGCCTCTGCCTCGGTCGGCTCGTACTCGAGTAGGGACTGGCGGACTCGGCGTGGCTGGAGCGGAAGACCCAGGAACCGGCCAAGCTCCTCGATGCCGTCGTCGAGCTTGTCGGTCGTCATGACCCGGTCACACGCCGCGATCCGCTCGGCAGCCTCGGCGCGGTCGCCCGCCAGCGAGAAGGTATAAAGCTGGTTCAGCAACTGCTGACGCGACACCAGGTCAAGGAAACGACCGAACCCGTACCTGGCCCACTCGCGCTCGTACTCGAGCGCGTGGAACGGGTGCCCCTCGTCCGCCCTTGGATCGGCAAGGTAGCGGTACAGCGAGACCACGCGCTCGGCCGGGTCGCGCAGGATGGTGACGGTGAAGGTCTGCGCTGGCAGCCGTAGCGTCTCGGCAGGCTTGTGCCCGTAACCGAAGAAGAAGTACCCGTGCCGCAGCAGCGGGGGATCCTGGTAGGCGAAGCGGTAGGAGCCGCTCCTGGTGCTGAACGGCGGGTTCTTCATCCGCCGTTCCACGACTCCAGGCTCCTCGCCGCCTAGCGCCAGGAATGCATGCGCAAATGTCGTCCCCCCAGTCTTGCGCAAGTGATAGCAGTAGATCCGCTTCACACCGCCGGGCAGCGGCACCGTCGTGTTGGTGAGGCGGTAAACGGGAAGGAAGGGCAAGCGCGCGCAGGCATAAGCGAAATCACGAACCGCATGCTTTGCACCTGCAAACGCTGCCTGGAACCAACTGGAATCCTCGTCAAAGGACGCCATTCTCGTAGTCTCCCCCTCCGACTGCGAATGCGATCCCGAATGCGTGCAGCAGTCATCACTCAGTCGTCGTCGCAGGTCATGGCGAGTCGTCAACGTCCTAGTCGGCCGAAGCGGGGGGACAACGTAGGACCAAGCCACCGTGACGGGCTCTACGGTAACGGCAGCACCCGTGCCCTGGCAAGGCTTACTCCTTTATCGCTCAAGGTCGCCTGGCGGTTCATTGCCAGCGCCTAGTGGCATGGCGTGGACCCTTGTTTCGGATCGACTCCTCGGGGGACCGGAACGGACAGTTGCCTAACCGCCGGCAAACATTTACCCGCGCTATTCAGGCAGTCCGGCATCGGCATCGATCGCATAGGCCACTGGCCCGCACGCCCTACCGAGAGCGTTGCGTAGTGGTCGCCCGCCGTTAAGACCCAACGACGGCACAACTGCGCACATTGACGGTGATCGGTACGTAGAGGAACATGTGACCGCCGAACACAGCAGACCGACGTCGCGTCGGCCGGGCGAGGAGGGGGCTGGCACATGACCGCAGGGATCGATGAAGTACTGGTGGCAGCCGTGGACAGCGGGGCCGTTCCCGGCGTGGTCGCGATGGCGGCTAACGACGACGGAGTTATCTATGCTGGCGCGGCGGGCTTGCGCGAGGTTGGTGCCGCTGACCAGATCACGCCCGAGACGATGATGCGGATCGCATCGATGACCAAGATGGTGACCGCCACGGCCGCGCTGCAGCTCATCGAGCGCGGCGAACTCGACCTGGACGCGCCGGTCGACAGCTACCTCCCCGAGTTCGCCAGCGTGCAGGTGCTGGACGGATTCGAGGGTGACTCCCCCATCGTCCGCGCACCCAAGACCACCGCCACCGTCCGCAACCTGGTCACCCACACGACTGGCCTCGGCTACGACTTCTGGAACGCCAACATCGACCGCTGGCAGCAGGTCACTGGCACGGCCAACCTGCTGGCCGGAACCAGGGAGATGCTGACAGCACCAATGACCTTCGACCCGGGCACCCGATATCAGTACGGCATCAACTACGACTGGCTGGGCCTGGTCGTGCAGGCAGTCAGCGGCCAGCCGCTGGACGAGTACTTCGCCCAGCACATCACCGGCCCGCTCGGCATGACGAACACGACCGCGCGGATGACCGCGGAGCAGCGGGCCAACTCCACGCCCGTCCACGTCCGCGGTGAGGACGGCGCCTGGATCGCCACCGACATCGACTGGCCGCAGCAGCCTGCATTCTGGGGCGGTGGCCATTTCCTCTACTCCACCCCGCAGGACTTCCTGGCCTTCCAGCGGATGCTGCTCGGCGGCGGTGCGCTCGGCGACGTGCGCATCCTGCGCGCGGAGACGGTCGAGCAGGCGTTCACCAACCAGATCGGCGAACTGGACTTCCCGCCCGAGATCCCAACCGCGCTGCCGGCGCTGAGCTGCGACGTCAACCTGGGCCCCAACCTGAAGTGGGGATACGGGCTGCTGCTCAACGAGGCGCAGCACCCGGGCATGCGCGCGGTGGGCAGCGGTTCCTGGGCCGGGCTGTTCAACACCCACTTCTGGGTCGACCCGGCCAGCCGGGTCACCGGGGCGATCTACGCGCAGACGCTGCCGTTCGCCGACCCGCCAGCCCTGCAGCTCTACGTCGACTTCGAGCAGGCCCTGTACGCCTCGCTCTGAGCGCAGCGCGAACCCGCTCCGCTGCCTCGTTACGCTGAGCCTGACAGTCACTTAGCGGTTCGGGAGGACCGATGACGCAGGCGGCGGCGTGGCTCGGGATACCACCCGATCACCCGTTCGGGATCGCGGCGCTGCCCTACGGCTCTTACACCGCTGCCCGGCACGCGGAGGAATTCCGGATCGGCGTCGCGATCGGTGACCGCGTGCTCGACCTGACTACCGCGTGCGACCGGCTGCTACCCGCCCGCGCCCACCTATTCAGCTCCGGCAGCCTCGACGACTTCCTGGCCAGCGGCGACCTGGCCTGGGCCGGCGTCCGGACCGAGCTGACCACGTGGCTGTCGCAGGACAGGTACCGCGAAGCGATAGAGGATCTGCTCGTTCCCGCCGACGCCGTGGCCCTGCGGCTGCCGTTCACGGTGGGCGACTACGCCGACTTCTACGCCTCCGAGTACCACGCCACCAACGCCGGACTCATCCTCAGGCCGGGTTCCCGGCCGCTCAGCCCGAACTGGAAGCACATGCCGCTGGGCTACCACGGGCGCTCAGGGACCGTGGTGGTTTCCGGTACCGCGATCCGCAGGCCGTGCGGGCAGATACTTCAGGAGGGGAACGAGGCGCCCGTCTTCGCGGCGTCCGGCCGGCTCGACTTCGAGGCGGAGCTCGGATTCGTCGTCGGCGAGGCGAGCTACCCGGGCGAGCACGTTCCGGCCGGCCGGTTTGCCGAGCATGTATTCGGCGTCTGCCTGGTCAACGACTGGTCGGCGCGGGACATCCAGGCGTGGGAGTCAGTGCCGCTCGGCCCGTTCGCCGGCAAGTCGTTCGGCACCAGCATTTCTCCTTGGGTCCTGCCGCTCGCGGCGCTCGAGCACGCCAGGATCCGGCCGCCGTCGCGCGACGCGGAATTG
>JASHTT010000410.1 GCA_030040415.1 Streptosporangiaceae bacterium
ACCCGTCCCTGACCCGGACGACGATCGCGCGCTGGAATGGCCGCACGTGCGCGTGCGCGTCATAGCTGCCAACCGGGCTGGCCTGCGCCGACGTGGTCACCGTTGCGTACTCGGGCTCGGCGGGGTTTGCGAACTGCGGGATGCCCCAGTCGCTGACGAACGGAAAAGCGATCTTCAGCCCGCCATCCTCGTCGATACCTATGTCACCTGCGGTGTAGGTGAGGGTCCAGGTACCGACGCTGCCCGCGACGACCTGCCCGGTCGGCTCGAGGGTGACGAAGCCGAACTGCGGATCCACGTGCGGCGCGTGATCATGTTCAGCGCGCATAACTCCTCACCTCGAAGCTGCTGATGCCGTGGTCGACGTTCGTGTCGCCCACGCCCGAGTTAAAGCCGATGCCGGGACTGCCGTGCTCGTAGACGTCATCCGTCGCCGAGATCACCTCTGTTCCGTTGACGTGTCCTGTCAGGGTGGTGCCGTCGATTCTCGCCTCGACGACGTCTCCGTCCGTTACGCCGACGTGCCTCCCGACCACTCGCCGCAGTACGGTGAAGTCGCCAGGCTTGCCGTTCCAGCGGACTATCTCGGCGTAGGCGTTCTCCGACTTCAGGCACCTCCACAGCAGCTCATAACCCGTGCACTGGTGCGGCGACAGCCGGCTGCGCAGCCGGATCTCGATCTCCTGCCGGTACTCTTCCGTCGGGTTGCGGCAGACCACGATCGCCCTTGCGTGCTGGTCTGGCCCCCAGGTCCCGCCCAGCACGGCGGTCGGGTCGTCGAAGTCGCCAGGCGGCACGGAGCCGTGGCCAGCCACCGATACGACATGGCCTTGGTCGACCCGGTTGCCCGCGCTGCCGAGCGTCGTCACCGCGCCGTAGGCCATACCTCCGCGCGCCAACACGTCGGCCCAATCGCCGCCGACCTGGCGCCCGCAGAGCCAGAGACCTCCCTCCGCGAGCGGATCCTCGTCCGCTGCGAACCGGGTACCGTACCAGCGCACCAGACCGCCTGTCTGCCCGCTCGCCGTGCGTGGCATATCGGTCATGTCCGAGCCTCCTGACCGGCAGGCCGCGCCGATGCGCAGGCCACCCTGGGGACCGACGGCGGCAACGACATCGCGACATCCACTGGCCTGAGCCTGCGGTGAGCAGATAGCACCGCCTGCTGGGTGATCGACCGCCTACCCGCCGAGCCGATGACCACGACCCGGTCGCCTGCATGCGCCGCGGGCACGTTCGCCAGCGCCACTGTCGTGTGATCTATCCACTCGCCGATGATCGGGACGAACGAGTCCCGCACGATGACCCGGCCCGTATGGACGAGGTTGAGGCCGTCGGCGCGTCCCATCGGAAAGATCCCGACGCGACTGCGCTGTGTCCGGCCATACGGCGCCGTGGGCGACCGCCCAGAGGGGAGTTCGCGGACCTGGATCAGCTCGCTTTCGAGCGAGACCAGCGCACCTCGCAACTGCAGCCTGGAGGCTACCCTCGGCGGCACCAGGCCTAGCAGCATCCGACCGGGATCGGCAAAGTTAAGACGGGCGTCGAAGTGCACCGCGTCGCGCCTAGACAGCGGGCCAGAACTTGCTGCGATCCGGTACGCCGGCAACGCTCCCAGCGCTTCCAGCGCATCTAGGGCACCGGCCATCCGGTCCAACTGCCACTGGACGGTGGCGTCAGTCGAGTCGGCTCCATCGTAGACGTGCGCCAGCAAGCCCACCCACTTGAGCTTCCTGAGGTCCCGCACTGCGGCGACGGCCGACGTCAGCTCTTCGGCCGAGATACCGAGCCGCTCGTGACCGACATCGACCTTCAGCAGCACTTGCTGCGGCGAGGACGTCGCCGCTGCGACCGCACGTGCTTGGCCTACGTCGACTACCGTCACGATGAGCTCGAGCTTCGCGGCCGTTGCTAGCGTCCCGCCATTCCAGTGCATGCCCGGGTAGACGATGAGAGGAACGGTCACACCAGCCTCACGCAACGCTACCGCCGCTTCAAGATCGCTAACCGCCACGCCAGCCGCGCCTACGCCAACCGCAGCACAAGCCACGAGGGCTGATCCGTGTCCGTAGGCATTGGCCTTGACGCAGGCGATCAGCGAGACCCCGGCGCCGAGCATCTCGCGCACGCGCCCGGCATTGGCGGCCACCGCCTCGACGTCGACGACCACCCGGTTAGGCCGAGATGATGCCGGGCCTGGATCCATCACAGGATCGCGATCGGGTTGACCAGCGAGCCCGTTCCGCCGCGGAGCCGCAAGGGCGCGACGACCACGAAGAACTCCCACCGCCGCTCCCGACGGCAGGCCTCGGCCAGCGGTTCCAGTTCGAGGCTGTCGGCGGCCGCCATGCCCATCGCGGCGATCTGGAGCGCGTGGATCGGCGACCTTACTCCCCGCACCGGGACCGGCACGGTCTCGCCGTCTCCATCTGGAAGGAACGCCGCAACTCGGCGCTCGTGCATCCAGGCCACCGCGTCGATCGTCAGACCAGCCTTCCCGACTCCCGTCACAGAGCTATCCCAGGACCCGAGCTGGCGCCGACGCCGGTCATGACCGGTTCGGAAGACCAGCACGTCTCCCTCGCCGACGGTTGTGCCTGCAGCCCGCTCGATCTCCTCCAGCTCGCCGCGTCCAACTGACTGACCGGGCTCAAGCCACGGGACGCCGCGAAACCCTGCCGCGTCGAGGAGCACGCCACGGGCCGCGATTCCCTGCCTGGAGTAGCCGGCGACGTCCAGGACGCTGCCGCCGGCCGCCGTCACAGCGGCAGCGGGAGTTGCGTTGTACATGCGCCCTCGGTAGGAGATGTGACAGAGGGCATCGATGTGGCTCTGGCACTCGCCATGGATGTCGACCGCTAGGTAGTCCGCGGCCACCCCGGTGCCCGTCTGGGAGTCGTGCAGCTGACGCATCAAGTGCACGGCGGGACGTGGGTTGTCCGGTCCCGCGACCTTGCCCACGGGCAGCGACAGTGAGACCCTCTGCCCGGTTCGTATCAGGGCGGCTGCCGCGATCACGTGCTGCGGCGTGATGTAGTTCAGGGTGCCA
>JASHTT010000411.1 GCA_030040415.1 Streptosporangiaceae bacterium
GTCGCCTCGTGGAGGTCGACAACCCCTGGGGCAGGGTCAAGGCGCACTTGCTCTGTGGCTTGGGCGCGGCGCTTCGATGCCAGTGCATCCTCGTCACCACAAGAAATGGCCTGCGGGTGCACGTATTCGGCTACGCGTCCGATATCGAGCGCACCGACGTGCTCTACACCTCCGTGCTGATCCAGATGTGGCACGGACTAGCCGCCGCACAGGTGCCTGCTTCCGCCGCGAGCGTGCGTGCGTGGCGGCGAAGCTGGCTGCTCGGCTTCGCGGCCGCCGTCACCGCCCGGGTGCGCGCCGCCGAGCAGCGTGCCGAGCGCGACGCGGCGAACGGCGCGATGGTCGGCGGGCAGGACCCATCCCGGGCCGCGCTGGTGCTCGCTGACCGGTCCCTGGTTATCCGGCGCAACGTCGAGCAGGCTTACCCGCGCTTGCGCACGGCCAGGACAACCTATACGGGCAGCGGCTACGGGGCCGGCTACGCGGAGGGCAGGCGCGCTGACATCGGCACCGCAAGGGTTGGCGAGCGGGCACGGCGTTCGCTGACCGCGTCGCGACACTAGCGGGCCTGCGCTAGCCGCCTTCGTCAGGTTCGCCGCGGTTCGGCGCGGCGAACCTTCACCTGGACATTGCCAACCATTAACGGACCTGTCTTTTCGGCGCATTCCGCTGAATGGATTGTGCTGGGTGCAGATACCTCGCTCGATCTGACAGGAGCATGGCCTATGCCAGAACTCACCAGACGTCGCCTGCTCACTGCGGCAGGCGCGGCAGCTACGGCGGCATTCGCTGCCGAGTTCCTGCCGCCCAACGTCCGCAAGGCACTGGCCTCCGGCCCGCAGCACGGCACCGGAAGCCTCAGCGACATCAAGCACGTCGTGATCCTGATGCAGGAGAACAGGTCATTCGACCACTACTTCGGCACCTTGCCTGGCGTGCGGGGGTTCTCCGACCCGACGGCCATCACGCTGCCCGACGGTAACCCCGTGTGGTACCAGCCCATCCCCACAACGCCGCCGCCCAGCAACCCCGGCGAGTACACCAACCCGGACGGATACCTGCTCCCGTTCCGGCTCAACACGCTCACCACGAGCGCCCAGGCGATCCCGTCGACCAGCCACGCCTGGTATTACCAGCACACGTCGTGGGACAACGGGGCGATGGACGGCTTCGTCACCTCGCACCTCGCCGCGAACGGCAACAACGGCCCGTACACGATGGGCTACTACACCCGCGAGGACATCCCGTTCCAGTACGCGCTGGCGGAGAACTTCACCATCTGCGACAACTACCACTGCTCGGTGCTCGGCCCGACGTGGCCCAACCGGCTGTACCACTGGAGCGCCTGGATCGACCCCGAAGGCGTCGCGGGTGGCCCGATCACCAGCAACGTCGACCCCGTTCCGTATGAATGGCTGACCTACCCCGAAGCGCTGACTGCGGCGGGCGTGAGCTGGCAGGTCTACCAGGAGGTCGACAACTACGAGACCAACCTGCTGGAAATGTTCAAGACCTTCCAGAGCGCTCCGGTCAACTCGACGCTGTACCAAAGCGGCATGCGGACCTTCGCCCCGGGCCAGTTCGAGTGGGATGCCATGCACGACAGGCTGCCGACGGTGACCTGGCTGATCCCGACCAGTTATCAGTCCGAGCACCCCGACTACACCCCGGCGGCCGGCGCTGACTTCGTCGCGAGCAAGATCGACGCGGTCGCCGCCAACCCCGATGTGTGGGCCAAGACGGTGTTCATACTGAACTACGACGAGAACGACGGCCTGTTCGACCATGTTGTGCCGCCCACCGCGCCGGCTGGCACGCCGGGCGAGTACATCCAGGTCCCCGGCAACCCGAACTGGCCGATCGGGGCTGGCTTCCGGGTGCCGGCCATCATCGTGTCGCCGTGGACACAGGGCGGCTGGATCGCGAGCCAGACCTTCGACCACACCTCGAGCCTGCAGTTCCTCGAGCGGCTTACCGGCGTCACGGTGCCGAACATCACCGCCTGGCGCCGCCAGACGTTCGGCGACCTGACCTCGGCGTTCGGGTTCCCCCAGTTCCCGAGCGCCGTGCCGCTGCTGCCCGGCACCAAGGGCCAGCTAGCGCAGACCGCCATCAACGTCAACACGCTGCCCGCCCCGGCTTTCCCTGGCGCGGCTCAGACGCTGCCGGTGCAACAGGTAGGGCCCCGTCCGCGTCCACGCAACACCACCCGCGAAATCTGAGCGGCGAAAGGAGAACTCACGTGTCTGCAGACTCAGCCAAGACCCGTCGCCGCCTGATCAGGGTGTCCCTGGGAGCCGGCGCGGTGGCTGTCGTGATCGCAGTCCCGGCTGCCGCCATCGGCATGACCGGCGGCTTCGGCACGCATCCAACCAAGATCGTAAATGCACCGCAGCACCCGGTCGGGCTGCACGTCGGCCAGAAGTTCACCATCAAGCGCGAGGCCGGCCTCCAGCCGGCCGATTCCGGCACCGACTACACGGCCTACATCGCGGCCGCAGGCGGCGACGAGGTGGTCGTCGTCGACGTGGCCACTGACACGATCACCGGCATCCTGTCCGCCGACAGCACCGAGGGCGTCGCCGTCACGCCGGACGGCTCCCAGGTCTTCATCGCCGAGACCGGCCAGTACCAGGTCATCGCGGCGAACCCGAGCACAGGCGCAGAGACCCCGATCTACGTGGGGCCGTACCCGCAGGACGTTGCCGCCTCGCCAGACGGCAGCGAGGTGTACGCGACAGTGACGGGCGGCGACACAGGGCCGGGCACCTCCAACGCGGTGGCCGTCATATCGACCGCTACCGACACGGTCACCGGCGACATCACCGTGGGCAGCGGCCCGCGTCAGGTGGTGTTCTCACCAAACGGCAGCCAGGCTTATGTGACCACCGAGCAGGGCGTCGACATCATCAACACGGCGACCAGCCGGGTCACCGGCTTCGTCCCGGTAGCCGGCGGGGCCCAGGGCATCGCGGTTAGCCCGGACGGCAGCACGCTGTACGTCACGGGTCCGGCTACCGGCTCGCTGCTGGTGATCAACGCGGCCACCAGCCGGGTGACGGCGACGATCGCGGCGGGCGACGAGCCTTACGCGGTGGCCGTCACGCCAGACGGCACGCAGGCGTTCGTCGCAGACATGAACTCGAACTCGGTCGCTGTGGTGGACACCGCGACGAACCAGGTCACCGCCAACCTCCCGGCCGGTGAACTGCCTGGCTCGGTCGGGATCACACCGGACGGCTCGCAGGTCTGGGTCGGCAACGTGTTCTCCGGCGATGTCACGGTCATCGACCCGGCGACAGACACCGTGGTCGGCACGATCCTGCAGGGCACCGGAACGTCCAACAACGACGCGGCGCCGGTCGGCATCGCTTTCACCAACTCTTAGGTCCCATCGTGCGGCTCAGGCGCCCGGCCGGGCGCCTGAGCCGCACGCCTGAGCAGTGCTGGCCGGGCTCAAGGCGCTCCGCGCCTGAGCAGGGCAAGGAACATCGCGTCGGTGCCGTGCCGGTGCGGCCAGAACTGCGCGTACCGGTTGTCTGGCCCGGCGCAGGCCAGGCCGGGTACCTGAGCCAGCACTCCAGGCGCGTCGAGCACCTCGGCGTCGCAGCGGGCCGCGAGCACGTCAGCTAGCACCTCGCGCGTTTCGGCGAGGTGCGGCGAGCACGTCACGTACGCGACGATCCCGCCAGGCCGGGCGGCGTCGAGCGCCGAGCTGAGCAGCCCGCGCTGCAGCGTGCCGAGCGCGGCGACGTCCTCCGGAGTGCGCCGCCACCGGGCCTCTGGTCTGCGGCGCAGCGCTCCAAGACCCGAACATGGCACGTCGGCGATCACCCGGTCGAAGCTGGCCTGCCGCCACGCCGGGCGAAGGCCATCGGCGACGACGGACCGGCACGCGCTCGTCGGCGCCGTGGCCGAACCGACAAGCCGAGCCCGGTGCTCGCGCAATTCGGCAGCGACCAGCCGCGCACCCTGCCCGGCCGCGAGGCCCGCGAGCAGCCGGGCTTTGCCGCCGGGGCCAGCGCACAGGTCCAGCCAGCGGCCGTCACCGCCTCTCACCGGTACCCGGGCGAGCGCCGCAGCCACTAGCTGGCTCGCCTCGTCCTGCACGCCGGCCCGGCCCTCTGCCACCGCGGTGACCGCCGACGGCTCGCCGTCCGGCAGATAGGCGCCGTAGGGTGACCAGCGGGCCGGCTCGCCGCCAGCGGCGACCAGTTCCTGCTGTCCGGCGAGACCCGGTACGGCGCACAGATGCACCCGTGGGCGCTCTCCGTCGGCCGCGAGCAGCGCCTCCGTCTCCGGCATGTCGCCCCCGGCCGCCTCACCGAGCGCGGCGGCCATCGCGGTCACGATCCATCTGGGGTGGCTGTATCGCACCGACAGATGGCCAACCAGGTCCGCGTCCCGGGCGGGCGCGGCGATCTCCAGCCAGCCGGCCAGGTCCCTGGTCGCGACGCGGCGGAGCACCGCGTTGACGAAGCCGGCGGGTCGTTTCCCGGCCACGCCCTTGACCAGGTCCACCGACGTCGCCACCGCGGCGTGCGGCGCCACCCTGGTCGCCAGCAGCTGGTGCACCCCGAGCCGCAGAACCTGGCGCACGGGCGACTCCAGCGCGTCCAGCGCCCGGTCGCTGCACACGGCCAGCACCGCGTCATAGCTGCCGAGGCCGCGAAGCGTGCCGTAGCTGAGCTCGGTCGCGAGCGCAGCGTCACGACCGGTGAGCTGGTGGCGGGCCAGCAGCTGCGGCAGCAGCAGGTTGGCGTACGCATCGCGGTCGGCGACGGCGAGCAGCACCTCCAGCGCTACCAGCCGCGCCGGGTCTGCGGGGCGGGCAGGTCCAGCCGAGCCAGCACGGGCCGAGCCAGCACCGGCCGAGCCAGCACGGGCCGAGCCAGCACGGGGGCGAACTCCAGCCGACCGGGATCCGCCGTTGCTCGCGGAGCCGTCGCGTTTCCCCGGGTCGGAATGGCTGCGCCGGTGCCCGGTCGGTGGCCCGTTCATGTCAGCCGAAGACCGCCGGGCCGCGGCCAGGCCGCAGCCCCCTGGCCCATTCGGCGGCACCCATCTGGCGCTTTCCGTCTGGCTGCACGTCGCCGAGTTCGACCGGTGTCGTACCGGTGCCCACCAGAAGCCGGTCTCTCGTCACGGTCAGCTCGCCAGGGCCGAGCCTGCCGTCGAGTGGTGCCGCCAATCGCACCGGGCCGAGCTTGACCCGGCTGCCGTCCAGCAGCGTCCAGGCGCCGGGCGCCGGGGTGCACGCCCGGATCAGCCTGTCCACCGCAATGGCAGGCAGCTCCCAGCGGACCTGTGCGTCTGCCGGGCTGAGTTTCGGGGCCAGGCTCACCCCGTCGGCCGGCTGAGGCCGCGCTTCCAGCTGGCCTGACTCGATGCCGTCCAGCGTGGCCACCAGCAACTCAGCCCCCGCAACGGCGAGCCTGCCGAGCAGGTCCGCTGCGGTGTCCGTTGCCCTGATCGGCTCGGTGAGCACGCCGTAGACGGGGCCGGCGTCAAGCTCGCGGACGATCCGGAAGGTCGTCGCGCCCGTCACGTCGTCCCCGTGCAGGATGGCGTGCTGCACGGGGGCTGCGCCGCGCCAGGCGGGCAGCACGGAGAAGTGCAGGTTGACCCAGCCATGGGCTGGGATGTCGAGCGCGGCCTGTGGCAGCAGCGCGCCGTATGCAGTGACCGGGCAGCAGTCCGGCCCGATCTCACGCAGCCTGGCCAGGAACTCCGGGTCGGCGGGCCTGGCGGGCCTCAGCACCTCGAGTCCGGCAGCGGTGGCCCGCTCGGCGACCGGGCTCGGCGCGATAAGCCTGCCGCGCCCGGCCCGAGCGTCCGGCCTGGTGACGACCGCTACGACGTCGTGCCCGGACTCCAGCAAGGCATCGAGGCAGACCACTGCCACGGCGGGGGTGCCAGCGAAGACCAGGCGCATGCTGCGGCGCTGCCTAGAACGCCCGGCCCTGCGTCGGATGCGGCGAGACCTTGACAACCGGAACCGGCTCGCCGAACCACTCGGCTGCCCTGATCTCCTTCATCGCGAGCTTGCGCTGTGCAGGATCGAGCCGGTCGATGAACAGTACGCCGTCAAGGTGATCGGTCTCGTGCTGGACACACCTGGCCAACGTGCCCGAACCCTGCAGGGTGACTGGCTCGCCGTGCACGTCGAAGCCGGTAGCAACCACGCTCAGCGCCCGGTTGGTGGGGAAGGACAAGCCAGGAAACGACAAGCAGCCCTCCTCGTCCAGGACTTCCTCGTCCGACAGCACCAGGGACGGGTTGATCAGGTGGCCGACGATGTCATCGACGTTGTAGGTGAAGACCCGCAGGCCGACGCCGATCTGCGGCGCAGCCAGCCCTAGCCCGGGGGCCTCGAGCATGGTCTCGGTGAGGTCGGCTACGAGCCGGCGCAGCTCGGCGTCGAAGTCTATGACCGGGTCTGCCGGGGTCCGCAGGACCGGGTCGCCGAACAGGCGGATCGGCTTGATGCTCACCAGGTTCCTCCAGCAGGTGCGGAATGTGCGCCGCCCGCTGTGCGCAGCCGCGGCTGATCAAGTCTACGGAGCCGGCGCGGGTTCGCCGGACCGCGGCGAGCGGGCCTTGAAGGCGGCCTTCCGAGCGGCCCTGGCCACGACCGGCTCGGGATGATGTTCGCTGAGCGTCGTCAGAAGGTCGATCACGCCCGGGTGGCTGACCTGCCACAGGCCTGCCACGATCTCAGCCTGCGCGGTAGGTGACACCTCCGGCAATAGCTCGGAGACGACGTCACGCGGATCGGCCTCCTCGAGCAGGCCTGAGCCGAGGTCCACAAGCAGCCAGGTACGGTCGGCCGGGCCCAGCTCCACGTCCTCGCCATGCTCATGCAGCCAGACGGCAGCGTGCGCGCGCAGCAGCGGCTCGCTCAGCGCCGCCCGCACCTGGCCGACCGCTCCCGTGCCAATCCTGTCGAGAACGGCAAACGCCGCGCCGCGCAACCCCGGCGAGCCAGCGGCCGCGGCTGCGATCAGCTCAGCGGCGGCCTGCTCCTGCGTCTTGCAGGCGAGCCACGCGTTGATCTTCGACTCGCCGTCCTCGGCATCGCAGCTGGCGAGCGTCGCCAGCAGGCCTACAGCGCCCTTCGCCTCGGCCCTGCTGAGCACTGGCACGTGCCAGCCCTGGTCGAGCAGCCTGCGGTGCACGCCCCAGACACCAAGCGGAGAGAGTGCGACCGTCAGTCCGCCGGCCGTCTCGTCGGTGCCCAGCTCCACGACGCCCAGATCAGCCAGCGTTTCCAGGGCGCGCGACAGGGCCTCTCTGCCAGGCTCGCGACCGCTCCGGCCGGGGCCCGCAGCCGAGGCGTACGCGTCGAACAGCGCATCGATCCGCACCGGCGCGCCAGCCGTATAGAGCGCGGTCGCCAGGCCGTCGAGCTCCTCCGACGCCAGCACGGCGCTCAGCGCGGCGTTCCACTCATCCAGCACGTCATCTGCACTCGAGGTTCGCAGCGACTTGCCGCCGTGAGCAGCCGCCCGGCCAGCATCGGCCTGCTGGCCCGCAGCCATCACGACCTGCCACGCCGCAGCCAGCTCGTCGGCCGTCAGCTCGAGCTCCTCGCATGCGGCGCGGGCTTGCGCGCCGTCCAGCGCAGCGCCGGCTTGCACACCAGGCTGGCCGGCCGCCCAGCCGCCAAGCTCACGCGCCGCACGCAGCAACGGCGCGACCCGCGCCGCGGCAGCTAGCTCGTCTCGTGGTGCCAGCCTGACTGGCGGCATCCGGGGCCGATCGCCGCGCCCGGGGTGCGCGCCGTCCTGCCCCCGGGGGACGCGACGCTCGCTCCGTGAGTTGGTCACGCAAGTACCCTACGGCCTCAACGATACGTAGTCAGACACGCCCTAAATCAGCCCTGCCGGATCGAGCTGGACCCGGACAGTTCCCGGCGCCTTCGCGGCCGAGCGAGCTGCCTGGCCGGCCCGCAGGGCCAGGGCGAGCTCGGCGCCGGCTGCCTTGTCCACCCGCAGCAGGTATCGGACCAGCTCAGGGTCGGTCGCGCCGGTAACCGGCAGCGGACCGAGCAACTGTGTGCCAGCCGGAAGAGCCGCGCTGTCCAGCAGCCCCTGTACGGCACTGCTAGGGCCAGTCAGCGCCGCCATCCGCGCCGCCGGGGGGAACCTCAGCTCGGCCCTGTCCGCCAGCTCGCGCCGGGCAAAAGTCGCCGGATCCCACCTGACCAGCGCCTGGACTGCCGGGATGGCAGAGTCGGCTACGACAACGACCCGGCCCCCCGGGCGCACCAGGGCTGCGGCGTTCATCCACCGCCGCAGTGTCTCCTCCGCAGCTCGCAGGCTCGCCATGCCCAGCATGGCCCACCCGTCGAGCAGCAGTGCGGCGGCGTAGCCGGCCTCCGCCGCTGGCTCGGCGCCGGGCGTGGCGACCACCACCGCGGGCCGGGCTCCCACCCGCCGCAGCACCCGGCTGCCGCCCGACGAGATCACCCGAATCGAAGGGAACGCGCGTCCCAGCTCCTCTGCCGTCCGTCCGGCACCCGTCACCAGGGCCCGCAGGCCGTCGTGGCCACAGCGGCGGCAGCCGTGGTCGAGCTGCTTGCCACACCAGGCGCAGGACAGCGCCGAATCGGCAGCCGACAGCTGAGCGGGCCCGCCGCAATCGCAGCGCGCTTGCGTCCGGCAGCGCTCGCAGGCCACGGCGGCGAGGTAACCGCGGCGCGGCACCTGAACCAGTACCGGGCCGCTAGCGAGCGCCTCGGCCGCCGTGCGCAGCGCGAGCCCGGGCAGCCGGGCAGACCTGGCCGCCTCGTCCCGGGCAAGCTCGGTCTCCTCTCCGGTCGTCAGAACGGCTGGCGCGAAGCGCCGGACCACCGCCCGGTCCGCGGCGAGCGTCCGGGCCCAGCCGCTCTCGATCAGTAGCTCCGCCTCGGCCGTCCGGGCGAACCCGCCGATCAGCGCCGCTGTCCTCGCTCGGTGCGCGCGGAGCGCCAGCACTTCCCGGGCATGCGGATAGGGGGCGCGCGGCTCGGCGTGCAGGTCGTTTCCCTCGTCCCACAACACGACAAGGCCGAGCCCGGCAACCGGGGCGAACACGGCGGACCTGGTGCCAGCGACCACCCTGACCGCACCCCGCGCCACGGCGAGCCAACGCCGGTAACGTTCCGACGGCCCTAGTTCGGCCGACAGCACGACGTGGTTACCCGCTGGTAGCACCCTCGCCAGGGCCGCGTCGACCAGGTCGAGCTCGGCCGCTCCCGGCACCACGACCAGCGCACCGCGTCCGGCAGCCGCAACGCACCCGACAGCCGCAGCAATCTCGTCTGGCCATCCGGTGCCGGGCAACGCCGACCAGATAGCACGCGGGCTGCGCCCGTCCGCCAGCGCAGCGAGGAAGGACGGGCCTGCGTTGTAGCGATCCCAGTGCACCGTCGGCGAGATCGGGCCCTCGCGGCCGGGAGCCGGGGTTTCGATGCCATCGGCGTCGGCGCCGGCCGCTGGGTCCTGTCGGACAGGGTCATCCCGGGCAAGCACCACGGGTTCCTTACCGTCGGAGCGGGCCTTGCCACCTCCTGCGTGTCGCGGCGGAATAGCCAGGCGAAGCACGTCGGCTAGCGTGCCGCCGTACCTGTCGGCCACCTCCCGGGCGAGCGCGGCGATTTCGGGTGTGAGCACTGGCTCTGGCGAGACGACCCGTTCGAGGTAGCCGAGCCTGCCCTGGTGCTCGGTCTGTTCGACCCGATCGAGCAGGAAGCCGCCGGTCAGCCGCCCGGCGAAGCGCACCCGGACCCGGCAGCCAGGTACCGCCTGATCGGCCAGCTGCTCCGGTACCAGGTAGTCGAAGGGCCTGTCGAGGTGCGGCAGGGAGACTTCGACCGCGACCCTGGCGACGGGCAGGCTCGCCGCAGGGCGCCTGGCCGCGGCCTTAGGGCGAGCGGGAG
>JASHTT010000412.1 GCA_030040415.1 Streptosporangiaceae bacterium
TCGTTCTGCGTGTCCACCTTGGTCATCAGGTGGTCGTCCACGAAAGGGCCCTTCTTCAGGCTACGAGGCATCGGTGAGTGCTCCTACCGCTTCTTCTTGCTGCGCCTGCGGGTGATCAGCTGGTCACTCGGCTTGTGCGCTGGACGAGTGCGGCCCTCCGGCTTGCCCCAGGGGCTCACCGGGTGACGGCCGCCGGAAGTCTTGCCTTCGCCGCCGCCCATCGGGTGGTCGACCGGGTTCATGGCCACGCCGCGCACCGACGGACGCTTACCCTTCCACCGGTTCCGGCCGGCCTTGCCGAGCTTGATGTTGCCCTGCTCGGCGTTGCCGACCTCGCCGACGGTGGCCCGGCACGCCGCGTCGACCATCCGGATCTCGCCCGACGGCATGCGGAGCGTCGCCCGGTTGCCCTCGCGTGCCAGTAGCTGCACGCCAGAGCCAGCCGACCGCGCGATCTTCGCGCCGCCGCCCGGCCGCAGCTCGATGGCGTGCACCATCGTGCCCGTCGGGATGTTGCGTAGCGGCAGGCAGTTCCCGGTCTTGATGTCGGCACTCGGCCCGTTCTCTACCCGGTCGCCCTGCTGCAGGCCGACGGGCGCGAGGATGTAGCGCTTCTCGCCGTCTGCGTAGTGCAGCAGCGCGATCCGCGCGGTGCGGTTCGGGTCGTACTCGATGTGCGCCACCTTGGCAGGCACGCCGTCCTTGTCGTGGCGCCGGAAGTCGATCAGCCGGTAGGCGCGCTTGTGCCCGCCACCCTGGTGCCGGGTGGTGATGCGGCCGTGCACGTTGCGCCCGCCGTGCCCGTGCAGCGGGCGCACCAGCGACTTCTCCGGCTCGCTCCGGGTGATCTCGGAGAAGTCGGAGCCGCTCGCGCCGCGCCTGCCCGGCGTCGTCGGCTTGTACTTTCTGATAGCCATCTGCTGAAGCTCCTACAAAGTCGCCGGCTAGCTGACCGGTCCGCCGAAGTGCTCGATCCGGTCGCCAGCGGCGAGGCTGACGATTGCGCGCTTGGTGTCCGGCCGCTTGCCCCAGCCGAACCTCGTCCGGCGGCGCTTGCCCGGCCGGTTGACGGTGTTGACAGCTGTCACCTTCACGTTGAAGGTGGCCTCAACCGCCTGGCGGATCTGCGTCTTGTGGCTGTCCGGCGCGACGATGAACGTGTACTTGTTGTCGTCGGCCAGCCGGAGGCTCTTCTCCGAGATGACCGGGCGCAGCAAGATGTCCCGGGGGTTCGTAATCCTGTTCACTGCTCGTCGTCCTCCTGGTCAGCCGTGGCACCGCCGCCGGCAGCAGGCGCTCCGGTGACGCGCGCCACGAAGGCGTCCAGCGCCTCCCGGGTGAACACCACCTGGTCGCTCAGCAGCACGTCCCTGGTGTTGAGCTGCCCCTCGGTCAGCACGTTCACGCTGGGCACGTTGCGCAGGCTCAGCCTCGTCGCCTGATCGCCAGCGGTCACGACGACCAGCATGTGCCTCGTGCTGCCGTTGCCGGTCAGTTCGGCCAGTGCCGACAGGGCTATCTGGGTCCTCGGCGTGTCGCCGACCACCAGGCTGTCCGTCACGTGCACCCGCCCGTGCCTGGCCCGGTCAGACAGCGCGCCGCGGAGCGCCGCAGCCTTCATCTTCTTCGGCGTCCGCTGCTCGTAGGAGCGCGGTTGCGGGCCGTGCACCACGCCGCCGCCGGCAAACTGGGGCGCGCGCGTCGAGCCCTGCCTGGCCCGGCCGGTGCCCTTCTGCCGGTACGGCTTCTTGCCGCCGCCGCGCACGTCGCCGCGGGTCTTGGTGGCGTGCGTGCCCTGCCGGGCGGCCGCCTCCTGCGCCACCACGACCTGGTGGATCAGCGGCACGTTGACCTTGGCGTCAAAGATCTCGGGCGGCAGCTCGGCGGCCGCTGAGCCCTTGCTAGCCGATGCACTCCTGCTAGCCGAGCCACCGGGCGATGGGCTCACTTCGCCTCACTCCCTACCAGCGATTTGACGGCGTTGCGGACGAGCACGAGCCCACCCGCGGGACCGGGCACGGCGCCCTTGATCAGCAGCAGCCCGCGCTCGGCGTCCACGCCGTGCAACGTCAGGTTGGCCATGGTCGTGCGTTCGCCGCCCATCCGGCCGGCCATCCGCACTCCCTTGAAGACATGGCCCGGATACGCGCAGCCACCGATGGAGCCCGGCGCCCTGTGCTTGCGCTTGGTGCCGTGCGACGAGGAGAGGCCCTTGAACCCGTGCCGCTTGACGACGCCGGCCATGCCCTTGCCCTTGCTGGTCGCCGTCACGTCGACCAGCTCGCCAGCGCTGAACGTCTCGGCGGTGACTTCCTGACCGAGCGTGTACTCGCTGGCGTCGGCAGTCCGCAGCTCGACAAGGTAACGACGCGGGGTCACGCCAGCCTTGGCAAAGTGACCGGAGGCGGGCTTGGTCACCTTGCGCGGGTCGATCTCACCGAAGCCGAACTGCACCGCGGAGTACCCGTCGGTGGCAGGCGTGCGCACGGCCGTGACGACACAGGGGCCGGCCGCGATGACCGTGACGGGCACCAGCCTGCCGTCGTCGGCGAAGACCTGGGTCATGCCCAGCTTCGTGCCGAGCACGCCCTTGCTGGTCCTGGAGTAGCTCATCTTGGCTCGTTCCCCTAAAGCTTGATCTCGATGTCGACGCCGGCCGGCACGTCGAGGCGCATCAGGGAGTCGACCGTCCGCGGCGTCGGGTCGATGATGTCGATCAGCCGCTTGTGCGTCCGCATCTCGAAGTGCTCACGCGAGTCCTTGTACTTGTGCGGTGACCGGATCACGCAGTACACGTTCTTCTCGGTCGGCAGCGGCACGGGGCCGGCGACCTTCGCGCCGGTGCGAATCACCGTGTCCACGATCTTCCGCGCCCAGCTGTCGATGACCTCGTGGTCATAAGCCTTGAGCCGGATGCGGATCTTCTGTCCCGCCATCTGGGGCCTCAGTTCCCTTACGTACTCGTTAGCCCGGGCGTCCCGTGCTGTCTGCCTCTACCGGTCCGCCTTCGGCGTGACCCGGCCGGGCCTTACGGCCCAGTCGGCTCACCCCTCGCCGGTGCCAGGAAGCGGTCCTGACTGGCCGCGGTCCAGCGCGTTCTCAGCGCAGGACCGCGACCAAGTCAGGTCCGCGACCTTTGAACTACTTGATGATCTTGGTAACCCGACCAGCGCCCACAGTCCGCCCGCCCTCGCGGATGGCGAACTT
>JASHTT010000413.1 GCA_030040415.1 Streptosporangiaceae bacterium
AGATCTCGTCGCCGTGCACCCCGGGCAGGTCCCGGTCGAGTACGAGAACGTCGTAGCTGGTGACCGCGAGACGCTCGAGGGCGTCGTTCCCGTCTAGTACGACGTCTACGGCCATACCTTCCCGGCGCAGCCCGGTCCCGATCGATCGCGCCAGGACCTCGAAGTCCTCGGCTACCAGCACCCTCATGACCAGCATCGTCCCAGGTCACAGGTGTCAGTACGGTGTCAGCGACCGACACCGCGGTCAGTCGGCTACTCGACCTCTTTGAGGATCTTCTGCAGCGAGTCGACTTGCGATCGCAGGTAATCGAGCTGAGCGCTTACCTCGCCGAGTTTCAGGTCGGTGTGCTCCTGCGCCGTGATGGCCAGGTCGGACAGCCGGCGATACTCGTCGGCCAGCTGACGGTACTGTCCTGACTCGGTCAGTTCGAGCCTCTGCTGGTTCCTGCTGGTGAGGTACCGGAAGCCGGCAAACACACTGACGGCTATCACGAGGGCGATCACCGCCGCGAAGAGAAAGTTAACATTGTGATTGTCGTTGCCCGCCACGATCGCGACGACGATCACGCCGGCCGCACAGACGATCCCCGTTTCCAGCGCCGTCTTGGATCTCATCGCAATGCCGCCTCTAGGTCGTTTCCCGTGCTCAGCGTCTGAGCTGCTTTGGTGATCGTCTCTGGGGTGAGGTGCACCGCGAAGGGCGTCACCTCATAGAACTTCATCGCCTTGCCATCAGGGGAGACCTCGACGCAAGACGACACCAGCCCGGCCGCCTCGAGCTTGCGCAGGTGGACCTGCAGCAAGGCGCGGCTGATGCCGAGGTCGCGAGCCAGCCTGCTGACGTAGTTGCGATCCTCCGCCAGCGCAGCCACTACCCGCAGCCGGTGCGGGTTGGCGAGCGTTGCCAGCACCTGCACCAGGTCGTCTCCGGTCATTTCCCCGGCTTCCAGCTAAGAACTTCTTGGCATCTGCAAGTTAAGGTTAGCAGGTGCCAAGCCGCGTCTCAAGCGCCGGCGAAGTAGCGCGTGCGTGCTCGGCCGTACACCCGGAAGAGGGCCGCCATCAGGCCGGGATGCGGCCGCGCAGCAGGACCACGCGGGGGGTCGCGAGCTGGCTCAGGTCGCGACGCGGGTCGGCGTCGTAGATCACCGCGTCGGCAGGTGCACCTTCGACCAGGCCCGGCACTCCGAGGTAGGCCCGCGCGGCCCAGGACGCCGCCCCGATCGCCTGGTCAGCCGGCACGCCAGCTTCAGCGAGGGCGCGGATCTCGTCGATGACCCGGCCACAGGGCCGCGAGTCGGTCCCGGCCAGCAGCGTCACGCCGGCTTCTGCCGCCGCCGCGGCCAGCTTGCCGTGCACCATGGCCCCGCCCAGGTACCAGTCTTTGCGCGGGCCATCAGGGCGCTCGCTGATCATCGCCATCGCGCTGGTGATCACCGACAACGTCGGTGTCAGCGCGGTGCCCTGCTCGGCCATCTGCGGCAGCATCGCCGGGTCCAGGCACATGCCGTGTTCCAGCGAGTCGACGCCCGCCTGCACCGCAGCTCGGCCGCCGTCCGCGTGCTGGGAATGCACCGCCACCCGGCCGCCGACCGCGTGCACCGCGGCCACGATCTGACGGAGCACGTCGACGGGCAGCGCCTCACCGGTAGCATCCCAATCCGCGATCACCTTGGCCCAGCCGGTACGCGCCGCCTGCTCGGCCGCCATCTGCGGCAGCTCAGCGTGGTCACCGCGGCGGCCAACACCGTCGAAGAACTGGCCGTGTTGTGCGATCCACGGGCCGGCGTGCACAGCCCGGGGCACGTCATCGTCCTGGCCGAACCAGTCGGGCGGGTCCCCGGCCAGACCGGGTGCCCGGATCATGGTGACTCCGGCAGTCACGTGCTCGTGCAGGTCATCGCGCAGCAAGGCGACGTCGAATGGCTTGCCCGGTGCCTCCATGCCGGGATGGGTGTGCGCATCAACCAGGCCCGGCAGCAGCCAGCCCTCGGCCACCAGCTCCGCGCCGGGCACCGGATCGGTTGTCCAGCGATCCCCGTCCGCGTAGAGGTCGACAGTGTCACCGTCGGGCAGCGCAATGCCGCGAATTCGAAGGACCGGCATGCGCTCAGATTGCCAGGCTATCGGCCGCCTGGCCAGCCGGCCCGCTGAGACTCGACGCGCGGCAGCAGACAGCACTGGAGTAATCACTCCGTCGCTCTTAAGAGCTTTCCGGGACACGCTCGCCAAATAAGTACGACATTCCTACATCCACTGCTAAATCGTGCCAGCATCTATCTACTATCTACGTCCGGGGTTTCCGAAATATCTGGACTGCTGGAGACGCCGTGAGTTACCCCAAAACTGCAGTAAGACGGACATATATCCCCACCGGCGTCTATGTCTTGCGGCCCAGGACGCTGATCGCCGCGGTACTCGCCGTGATCCTGGCCCAGATGGCACTGGCCATCCCGGCGTCGCTGAACGGCCTGTTCCAGCAGGACCTTGGAACTAGCTCGGCACAGCTCACCTGGATCTCCGACTCGTTCCTGATTCCGGTCTGCATGCTGGAACTGACCTTCGGTGTGCTTGGCGACCTATTCGGCCGGAAAAGGCTCCTGGTCGGCGGCGCTCTCGTGCTGGCAATGGGCGAGATCATCGGTGTGCTC
>JASHTT010000414.1 GCA_030040415.1 Streptosporangiaceae bacterium
AGTCTCGGCTCGTGTTCGGCTTCGCCCAGCGCGCGCAACCCGCCGACCAGCAGCAGGAACTGCCGCATCGCCGGCTCCTTCTCGACCGGGGTGAACTTCTCGGCCGTCTCCAGCATCGCGATGCCCGCCGTGTACCTGGGGTAGTCGGCGATCAGCGGCTCGCCGTAGGGCCGCAGCGTCTCGGCTTGCGTGATCACGTCGAGGGAACGGCCCTCGTACAGCAGCAGGTCCACGTGCGTGAACGGCTCGACCCGGGCCCCGAACCGTGACTTCGTCCGCCGCACGCCCTTGGCCACCGCGCGGATCCGGCCGGTGCGCCTGCCCAGCACCGTGACGATCCGGTCCGCCTCGCCCAGCTTGTGCGTGCGCAGCACGATGCCGTCGTCGCGGTAGATGCCCACCTGGTCATTCTCACCCACGCGCTGACGTGCGCGGGCCTACCGCGCCGCGGCCGAACTGCCAGCCGCCGGAATCCTGCGGACGGCCCCGAAGGTCGCCGCCTGGACCGCGGACGACCCCCCGGAGTACGCGCTTCCCGGCCAAATCCGTGACGGCATGGCAGGATATTGACCACCCAACCCCCCCAATATGTACGCGCGTGCAGGCACTGCCCGCCCGGGAGCGATCCCCGCTGCCCCCGACAACATAGAGACCAAGAATGAGCCCGCGGACTGGCGCAGGTGACGCCCCCGTGACCGATCTTGCCTCGGTCACGGCTCCTGACGCTGCCCGGGCCAGCAGCGACGACGCAGGCATCGCCCGTGGTGCCGCCGTTCTCGCGGTCTTCACGGTCGTGGCCAGGATCCTCGGGCTGGCCCGCACCGTGGTGTTCGCGCAGACCGTCGGGGCGACCTGCCTCGGGACTGCGTACGTTACCGCCAACCAGGTGCCCACCCTGGTCTACGAGCTGGTCCTGCAGGGCGCGCTGTCGAGCGCGATGGTCCCGGTCCTGGCCAGGTCGGCGGAACTGGCAGCGACCGACGCGGCCGAGAAGGACCGGGTCCGGCAGATCTCCTCGGCGCTGCTGACCTGGGCCGTCATCTTGCTGGTGCCGTTCACCCTGATCATCGTCGTGACGGCCGGGCCGATCGCGGCTGCGCTCAACCCGGTCAACCCCAACGCGCACTGCGTCCATGCCGCCGTCGTCGCCACCACGGCCAGCATGCTGCGGGTGTTCGCGCCGCAGGCTGTCCTGTACGGGCTGTGGATCGTGCTGGTGAGCCTGCTGCAGTCCTACCGCCGGTTCGTCGCGTACGCGGTGTCGCCCGCGGTCTACAGCCTCGTGCTGATCGCGTCCTACCTGGCGTTCGTGCCGCTCGGCAAGGGACTCCCACTCGGCAGGCTGCCGTCGTCCGCGGAACTGGTGCTGTCCGTCGGGGCCACCGCCGGGGTCGCCGTCATGGTGCTCGTGGGACTGCTGCCGACCTGGCGGCTTCGGCTCCGGCTGAGACCCACGCTGAGGCTGCCGCCCGGCGTCGCGCGCCGGGCCGCGGGCCTCGCCATAGTCGGCATCATCGAGGTCGTCGCGAGCGACATCGCCTCGGTCGTGGTGATCGCGCTCGCCAACGGCCGCGGCTCGACCGGCGCCTTGGTGATCTTCAACTACGGGTCCCAGGTCTTCTACTCGCTGAACGGCGTGCTCGCGCTCTCCGTGGTGCTCAGCGCGTTCCCCGTGCTGTCCGCCCGGGACGGCCGCGACTTCGACCGGACCTGCGCGGGCTCGACCCGGGCTACGCTGCTCGTCACGTTCCTGGGCATAGCGCTGACCGCGGCCGTCGCGGTTCCTGCGGCGCACGTGCTAGCGCAGCAGCCGGCCCAGGTCCCGCAGCTGATTCAGACGTTCCTCTTGTTCGCACCGGGCCTTGCGGGCACCGCCCTGATCGCGAACCTGTCCAGGGTCATGCTCGTGATCGGACGTCTCAAGATCGCCGCGGTGGCCGTGGCCGCCAGCTGGCTGGTCGGGATGGTCGTGCAGATCGTGCTGGCCGAGGTCGTGCCGGCCCACCTGGTAGTCGCCGCGCTCGCGCTCGGCCAGACGGCCGGGCAGACAGTCGTCGCGATCCCGCTCCTGGTGATCACCCGCCGCCTGCGCGGCAGCGCGGCCCTGGCCGGCGTCGGACGTGCCGGGCTTGGCGGCCTCGGCGCCGCGGTCATCGCTGGCGCGGCCGGCGTCGCGGTCAGCGTGGCGTTGCCGGTCAGTCACAAGCTGCTGGCGTTCGGTGACGGCGTGCTGGCCGCGGTGTCCGCGCTGGTCGTCTTCGTGCTGGCGGCCTCGGTGGCCGACCGTGGCGACACCCGGGCGGTCATGAGCTGGGTCTGGGCAGCGGTAACCCTGCCGCGGCGCTCTCGCCGGTCAGCCTGATGACCCCGCGCGCCTGGGCGGCAGTCAGCCCCAGGTGCGCGGCGACCAGGCACGCCGCGTCTATTTCGGCGTCTGACAGCGGCCCGTCGGCGAGTCCGATCCGCACGACGTCGGCGAGAAACCACTCTTCCGCGGGCGTGACCAGCTGGCGGGCGAAGCTCCGGAGCGGAGCCACGACCTCGAAAGCCTCCTCCGACACCGCACCGTGCAGCGCCTCGGCCGCGTTCGGCACGCCCGCCGCCGTGACGAACTCGACGGCGTGCGCCAGGGTCAGCGCGCCCGGCTGGCCGTCCGCGCGCAGCATCGCCACTGCCGCGGCGACCGCGCCAGCCGCCAGCGCGTGCTCCATCTCATCCATGGTGGGCATGCGCAGCACCTCGAGGCGGTACCGCGTGCCGCAGATCGTGCACTGCACGTGTTCAGGCACCTGGCTCAGCGGAACTAGCGGGACGAACAGGATGTGCAGCCACCGGCGGCCGGTGCACTGCCGATACACCCGGTCACCGCCGCAGCGCTGGCAGTGCAGTACCCCGAACCCGGCAGCACGGAAGCGGAAGCCAACTCCTAGCAGTCTCACCGGCAGCTCCTCGCATGACACTGTGCCGCCTACGGCATCGCCCAGGTCCGCGAATCATCACACGTAACATCCGTCACAGGAGGGTGAACGCTAAACATGCCGGGAACGAGCGGGCCCGGCGCACTCTGGCCGCACCTAAATCGGGTTGCGGCCCGACCAGAGACCGGTATTAGCTGACGCCCGTGCACATAGAGCGGTTCGACCCGAAAACTGACGACGAGCGACTCGAGGCCTGTTACCGGGTGGCCCAGTCGGGCCTCCCCGAGGACGACCCGGACTGCCCGCCATTCTCGCTGCGCAGGTTCCGCAGCTGGTCATACGGATTCGCGGGCGAACCGCAGCAGGTCTGGCTGGCTGCCGATGACGCTGGTGAACCGGTCGGCTACTACATGCTGGCGCTGCCCGAGCGCGAGAACCGGCAGAACGCGTTCTGCGACCCGATCGTCGCGCTGGACCGGCGCCGCCAGGGCATCGGCAGGAGGCTGGTCGCGCACGCGGCCGAGCAGGCAGAGCAGGCCGGCCGGACGCTGTTCATGGCGGGGACACGGCTTGGTGCGCCCGGCAGCGCCTTCGCCGAGGCCTGCGGGGGCCGGGCCGGCATCCAGGAGGTGCGCCGGGTGCTGGACGTCGACGCGGACCTGCGCGGGAAGCTCGCTGGCCTGCGCGCCGAGGCGCTGCCGCACGCCGGCGGATACTCGCTGCGGTTCTGGACGAGGCCCACGCCCGACGAGCTACTCGGCCCGGTCGCCGCGCTGAACAACGCCATGGCGGACGCGCCACACGACGCGGCCTTCGAGCCGTTCGTCTGGGACGCCGACCGGATCAGGGTCGGCGAGCGCAAGAACGTCGACCTGGGCTTCCGGATGCACTCTGTCGCCGCCATGCACGACGAGTCCGGCGAGATGGCGGCGCTCACCGAGGTCGACGTGGACCCGGACACGGCGGACTGGGGTCATCAAGGGCTCACCGTGGTGACCAGGACGCACCGCGGCCACCGTCTCGGGAAGCTGGTCAAGGTCGCCATGCTGGAGTGGCTGGCCGAGATCGAGCCGCAGGTACGGCAGATCGTGACCTACAACGCGCAGCAGAACGAGCACATGATCGCCGTTAACGAGGACCTTGGGCACCGGGTCACCGACGTCTTCCAGAGCTGGGAGATCGACGTCGCTGCGGCACGCAAGCTGGTTAACTGACCAGTCGGGGTGCGATCGCGCCATGCTGCTGGCGGCCGAGCCCAGCGGCGCGAAGCCAGCCCGCTCTTAACGAGCAATATCTCGAAATCCCTTGCCCGCTCGTGCTGACGGACGATTGACTTCTTGCATGCGAATCGAGCAGTTCGATCCCACAGCCGATGCCGGCAGTCTGCGGGCATGTCACCAGATCTCGCTGGCCAGCCACCCCTACGACGTGCCATTCATGCCACCGCCGTCCTACACGGCCTTCAAGGGAGGCTGGGCGGCCGGCTGGGGCCTTGGCGAGCCGCGCGAGACCTGGCTTGCCCGAGCCGAGACAGGCGAGCCGGTCGGCTGCTACCTGCTCAGGCTGCCGGAAAAGGACAACCAGGAAGTGGGCTTCACCGAGCTGATAGTCACGCCGGAGCGGCGGCGATCGGGCTTCGGGTCAGCGCTGCTGGCTCATTGCGCCGATCGCGCGCGGCTGGCGGGCCGTGCCCGCCTGCAAGGCATGGCCGTTGACGGCTCGGCGGGGGAAACCTTCGCACGCGCCAAGGGCGCCACTGGGGGTATCGACGAGGTCCTCCGGACGATGGACATCGACGCCGGCCTGCCGGCCAAGCTGGCAGGTCTGCGGGCTGCGGCCGAGCCGCACGCCGCCGGGTACGAGATCCTGTCCTGGCAGGCGCCCACGCCGGAGGAGCATCTCGCCGGCCTCGTCGAACTGCAGCGGGTGAACGTCGCCATACCCATGGACGAGGGCATGGAGCCGATGGCCGTGGACGCCGAGCGGCTCAGGAGCATGGAACAGGCGGCTCTCGCCATGGGCGTGCGCTACTACACGGTCGTTGCGAGGGAGGTTGCCAGCGGACAGCTCGCGGCCCCCACCGAGGTCGCCGTCGAGCGGGAGACACCCGAGTGGGGTTTCCAGCAGCTCACGTCGGTGCGCCGGGAGCATCGGGGGCACCGGCTCGGGCTGCTCGTCAAGATCGCCATGCTCGAGCTGTTCGCCGAGCAGGAGCCGGGCGTGAAGCACATCTTCACCGGCAACGCCGGGGCCAACGAGCACATGATCGCGATCAACGAGCAGCTCGGCTACAAGATCGCGGCCGTGTTCCGGTTCTGGGAGCTGGGTCTGGCTGGCTCGTAGCGACGCGGCGGGCACTGTGACTACCGCCCGCACTGTAACGCGGTTGTCGGCTCGATGCGCAGACGGTTGACTGCTCCCATGCGAATCGAGCAGTTCGACCCGATAACGGACGCCGAGAGCCTCCGGGCCTGCCACCAGATATACGTCGCCACTGAAGCGTGCGACACTCCCGATCTGCCGCCGACGTCCTACACGGTCTTCGAAGGAGCGTGGGCTGAGGGCTTCGGGCTCAACGACCCGCGGGAGACCTGGCTCGTCTTCGATGACGCGGATGAGCCGATCGGCTGCTGCATCCTCGTGTTTCCCGCTCGCGAGAACCCCACCCTGGCGTACTGCGACCCGCGGGTTACCCCGCAGCGGCGGCGGGCCGGGGTCGGCTCGCGGCTGCTCGAGCACTGTGCGAGCCGGGCGCGAGAGGCTGGCCGTGCCAGGCTGCAGACCTACACGCGGGACGGGTCGGCCGGCGCGGCGTTCGCGCAAGCCAAGGGAGCGACCCCAGGAATCGACCATGTGACC
>JASHTT010000415.1 GCA_030040415.1 Streptosporangiaceae bacterium
GCGCCACCCGGGCGGACGCTGTCGCCCGTGTTGCCGGCGAGGTGGTCGAGCAGGTCGTCAGGCCTGCCGCCAGTCCGCACTGGGTTTCGGGCGCACTGGCAAGGACCTGTGATCGGCGCGTGAGGGCGATCATAAGCGCCGGCTGCCCGCAGCTCATCGCGGCGCAGAGCACGGCACAGCCGGACCACAGGGCCGCCGGACCGAGGGATGCGATCACCTCTGTCGCGAGAACCGGCGCCACTACCGTCGCGATCCCCCAGCTGAGTCCGTAGACAGCGAGATAGCGTGCAGTGGCTCCCGGTGGCGCGAGTGCAGTCACAACTGCGAACGCGCGCCCGGATAGCAGTAGGTTGCCGGCGCTCCAGATCGCGGTCGGTGCGAGTAGCCCGGCCAGCGAATGCGCGCTCGCGTATCCGGCCAGGCCGGCGGCCATGAAGGCGAAACCCGCGCCGCACGCGACCGGACCGGACAGCCGGGCGAGCATTGGCGTCCGCAGGGCCGGCCGGATCACGACGAGCGTCAGGGTGGCCGTTGCCATGACCAGCCCCGCGCTCGCAGGATTCAGGCCGCGTGCTGAGAGAGACAACGGCAGGGCGATGAGGATGAGCATGTACACGAGCGCGAATACCGTGCCTGCCGCTGTCAGGGCGAGCAGCGCCGGGTCCCGCCAGGGTGGCCCGGCTGCAATGACCGCCTCGCCGTCACCAGAGCCAAGCGGACGCGACATTCTGGCCGGACTCCAGCCCGAAGCGGGCAGTGCCAGACGGACGATCAAGGCGCAGGCTAGGCAGGACGTCGCGTCGACGACGAAGAGCCATCGCAGGCCGGAGCGCCCGACAGCGTCGGCGATCAGGCCAGCGCCCATATTGCCAATGGCCAGCGCGGTGGTCAGCAGGGAGTATGCGTGCACGCGCTGGTCGGGCTCAGTGGCGTCGGCGATCATCGCCTGGCTTGGCGGTTCGTAGAGCTCGAAGGCGATGCCGAGCAGGACTGCGCAGACTGCCGCGACAGCGAGGTCGGGCGCGGCCGCGATGCCGAGCTGCGCTGCCGCGCATCCGGTCAGGCCGACGAGGATGGTGCGGCGCCGACCTAGCCGGCCGGCGAGCTGCCCGCCGAGCAGCCTGCTCGCGATGGTCGCCACGCCGAACAAGGCCGATACTGCACCGGCGGTCGCCAGACTGGCGCCCAGGACCCGGCACAGCATGACAGTAAGGAACGCCAGTGAGAAGGCGCCGAGCTGATTGACGGCCCGCGCGGCTGCCAGGACCCGGACTTGCCGCGGAACTCCCCCGTGCCGCCGGGCCGCCGCGGCCACCATAATCTCACCTCGTGACTAACAAAACTGATATCGTCAGTCACGAAACCTAAGGCCTGAGGAGTGACCAGTCAAGTGCGTTTCGATAGTCACATCGAGGTGCTTCTGGAAGCCTCGGCGTCCCTGGTCAACGAGCTCACCGACGGTGAGTGTCGTGGAAAGCCCTATACCGCGCCGACCGGTGCCGCGCTGGCCAGGGCCGTGGCCGCGGCGCTGCAGTCCGGCGGCCGGGTGTCTGTGCCCGCGGAGCTGCCGGCCGTCAGCGCCGAGTATCTGGCGCGGACGGCCAGGGCGATGCGCACGGTATACGAGGCGATGGAGGACGGCCGGTCAGACGACGCGGCTGCAATGGTCAACCAGCTGCTCGGCGACACCGGGGCTCGGCCGCAGCTGGACCGAGTTCCCGGCGAGTCCTGGCAAGTCCACTTCCATGGCGCGAGCGACACCTACGGAGTCGGCTGGGCCGCAGGCTGCGCGACGGCACTGGCCCTCGCCATCGGCAGCGAGCTGGCAGGCCGACTCGGTGTGTGCGTCGCGCCGCGTTGTGATCGCGTCTACGTGGACGCCTCGCGCAACGCCGTCCGCCGCTTCTGTTCGGCGCAGTGCCAGAGCCGGGTCAAGGCCGCGGCCTTCCGAGCCCGCCAGGAGTCCGATGACGCCGTGCCGGCCGGATGACGCGCGATGTGGTCTGAGTCGGCTCGAGGCAGCCGGGAACGCTCGGCGCTCCCGGCCTTGGTGCGTTCTTGCAGTCACAGGGCGTATCCCTCATCAGTGGATAACCAGAATTCGGGTAAGAACTTGATAATGGCTCCTGGCCGGCGCAATGGCGTTTGCGGCTCCCGAGCAGGGCAGTTCCGCGTCGCCGGGGGTGACAGCACGCTCGGGGTGCGAGAATCGGCCTATGCCAGAACGACTTGAGGTGCGCCGGGTTGTGCCAGCATCCCCGAATGAGATCTTCGCCGTGCTTATCGATCCGCAGGGCCACGTTGCAATAGACAGCTCGGGCATGTTGATGGCGGCCAGCGGAGACATTGTCACCAAGGCAGGAGATACCTTCGTAGTGCACATGGACCGGGAAGCTCTCAACGACTATCCCCTCGGCCGCTACGACGTGACCGTAGAGATCGTCACATTCGAGCCCGACCTAGAGATTGCCTGGACCGTCCACGGTCAGCTGGATCTAGGCCACGTCTATGGGTACGAGCTGGAGCCGGTCGAGGAGGGCACGCTCGTGACGTCCTACTACGACTGGTCAGCGGCCGAGCAGTCGTGGAAGGACGCCGCCATCTTCCCGGTCATCCCGGAAAGCGCGCTGCGCGCCACGCTGGGAATCCTGGCCCGCACCGTCGCCCCTGGCAAGCCCCGGCCCGAGCGCTCGACATCGGCGGTCTCCCCGTGACGTCCGACTTAGCCGGACCGGCGCTTGAAGCTCACCGCGCCGGTCCGGCGACCGATGCGGGCGCCTAACCGGGCCGGCCCTGGCATCGATCCCCGATCATGGCTCCGTTCGCGCGGACTGCGGTGTAACGCAAATTCGCAGCATGCTCCTTCAGGTTACATTAAGGATGATGCCCTTCAATTCATTCAGCGTCTCGATTCGGTACTTAGCCTGCGAAAAGTCGTGTGCTTTTGTGAAGTCATTATAAACGATGGCGCAGTCGATGCCGGCCGCCACGGCAGAGCTCAGCCCTCTGGATGAATCCTCTACCACCAGTGCCTCTTCTTTTGCGGCTCCGAAACGTCTCAAGCCGGTCAGGTATGGTTCCGGGTGCGGCTTCGCGAGCTTGTAGTCCTCGCGAACAAGGACGAAGTCCATGAATTGCCTAATCTGACGCCTTTCATGGATGACTTCAAAATCCGCGCGTTTTGCAGTTGTCACGATGGCCATTCGGACGTATTTTGACAGCTCAGCAAGAGATTCAACAACGCCTTCGATCTCGATGGGCTGTGTTCTAAGATATTCCTGATAATAATCATCACGAACTTCGCGCAACCTGCGGATGGTCTGCTCATCAATACCTGCCGTCCTGGCTTGGGCCCACGTGCCCAATCCCTGGTTCATGTCGCGGAGGTATTGATCCTTGTCCAAGGTCAGGCCAATGTCCGCCAGGGCACGTTCGCCAGATTTGTAATACCAGAATTCAGTGTCCGCCAGAACACCGTCATGGTCGAAGAGTATGTACTTCTTCACTCCCTTGACCCTTTCCGGCATCCGCGGCACCCCTCTGGCGTCGGCTAGGGCGCTGTTCCTCCGGCTTTCAGCCGGTCAGATTGGGGATACCTCCCCTTTTCTGGCGGCCACGCAGCTGCCAGCATTACCGTCAGCCGGCTGTATGCGAAGCATATGGCGGCTATCGCGTTCTGGGAGTGGGCAGTGAAACTGACGTCATGGTGGGCGATGCCCCTTCTCGCCGCGATGGTAGGGGCCACGCTGAGCATCGCCGGGCCGGCCGGGGCTGCGGCTCCGCTGGCCCGCACCGGCCAGGCGGCGACGCTGAGCAATCATCAGATCTCCGGCACCGAAACCGGGATCGCGTGCATGACGGCTGCCCGGTGCGTGGCTGTCGGCTACGGTCCGCACAGCGGCCAGGTTGTCTCGCTGGACAACGGCAAGCAGGTGCGCGTCACCGCTCTCGCCCTGAAGGCCCATCTGACATCGGTCAGCTGTGCAGGCAAGGCCGGATGCTGGGCCGTCGGACCGCGACCGGGCGGCGTGGTGCTGGTGAAGATCGGCCCGGCCGGCAACGTGATCAGCGAGGTCAGGCAGACGGTACCCGGGAAGAAAGTGGAGTCGACCGAGATCTCCTGCGCCAGCATCAGTTCCTGCGAGATCTTCGCGACTCTCAACATCGGGACGGCAACCGCGGTGCAACCGTTGTATCTCGCCTCGTGGAACGGCACGAAGTGGAGCCTGCGCACATTTGGCGGCTACGGGGATGCGCCGTCGTATGTGAACGGCTTCGCGTGCTGGCTGCCAACCTGCGTGGTCCTCGGCTCGGCGGACAGCGGCAGCGTCTACTACGGCCCATTCGCCTGGATCTTCAACAATGGCAACGCAGGCACGTTTGTCGGGGATGCGGACAACACGGCGCATTTCTACGCCGACTCGTGCGTGAGCCTGACGACGTGCTGGGTGGTCGGGATCAGTCATGGCGCCGGAATCGTCGTGACGCTGAAGGACGGCGTACTGGGGCCCTACGAGGCCGAGCCTGATGTCATGACCGGCGTCGAATGCGAGTTCAGCAAGTGCGAGGCAGTTGGCGGGGACATACTCCTGACCGTCTCCCACGGAGTCGTGACCGGCGCGCCGGTCACCGACACGGCCACCACCGGCTTTACCGACATCAGCTACCGCGGCACCGGCTTTGCGGCGGTAGGCGGCGCGCACAAGTCCGGCTACTCCGAGGTCGTGACCGGCTAAGGCGCTAGCCTCGACCCGCCACTCCCCCATGGCCAGCACCCGGGCGGTCCCCGTGGGTATGAGTTGCCGCGGAAGGCAGCTTTAGCGTTTGACGGTGAGTTTCCTGCTTGCCGACGCCGATCCGGTGAAGTCGGGATTGCCGGCGTAGCTGGCGATGAGGCGATAGCTGCCGACGGGTAGTTGTTTTGCTGACAGCCGGCATGAGCCCTTGGCCGCCGTCAGCCTGATCGTGCAGATGGTGGCGCGGCCGGCTGTGATCTGGACCGTGCCCGCGGGCCGCCCGGCGTACCGCGCAGCGACCACCACGGTGAGCTTCTCGGCGTGCTCGTTGCCGTAGGTGATCGTGGCGGCGGACAGC
>JASHTT010000416.1 GCA_030040415.1 Streptosporangiaceae bacterium
CCCGCCGTGGGCGTAACGGCGCGCCGCCCCATGGGGCATGATGGTGAATATGAATGGCGCGAATGGCAGTGGCAAGAGGCTGGAACGCTCGCTCAAGGGCCGCTGGCTTGCGGGTGTCTGCGCTGGTGTGGCCGACTATTTCGGCATCGATCCCGTGCTGGTGCGGGTGGGTTTCGTGGTTGCGGCTTTCTTCGGCGGGCTCGGCGTGGTGGCCTATTTGGCTGGCTGGGTGCTGATCCCCGAGGAGGGCGAGCCAGGCTCCATCGCCGAGAAGTTCGTCAACAAGACCTGAGGCTGCGCCCGTGGCGTCGGCGGCGAGGCGCAGCCGACGTCAGACGCCGGTGCCCTGAGCGGCGACTGCTTTGCCCGGCGTATCGTTCGTCCCCTATCCTGAGGCGGTTCCGGACGGCGGCCGCCGCAGCAGGGCGGCGTGTTTCGTCGAGCCCCCATCGTCTAGTGGCCTAGGACACCGCCCTTTCAAGGCGGCGGCACGGGTTCGAATCCCGTTGGGGGCACACTGCGGAAGGACTAATGTCACCTCCCGCCTCAGGTCGTCCAGTCCTCCCAGCTCAGGCCGGTGACCCGGCCGAACTCGGCGGAATTCGCGGTAACCACTGTCAGGCCGCGCCGGAGAGCCTGGCCGGCGATCAGCAGGTCGTAAGCGCCGATCGGCATTCCTGTCTTCTCCAGGGCAGCACGTAGCCGCCCGGCGGCCTGCGCGTCCTCGTCGTCGAAGTCCAGCAGGTCTAGGTCACCGGAGAGGAAGACGCGCAGGCGCTCGGTATTTGCCTGGACCTGGGCGCTCTTCTCCACGCCGTACCACAACTCGAACAAGACGACGGAAGAGACAGCAAGGTAGTCGCCGGACTTCTCTGCATGTCGGTAGCGTTCCCGCACTGCTGCCGGCTTGTTCCGCAGCAGCGCGACCACGGCGTTGCTGTCGAAGAGGTAATTCAACGGAAGATGTCCTCGCCGTCAGGCACAGGCGGCTGGTTCCGCCCATCCTCGAACAACGGCACGTCCGCGAAGCGGTCCAGCTCAGCAAACCAGGCATCGACATCGGAGGCGATGGGCTCCAGCAGCACGCCGTCACCGACATGCCGGACGCGAACGCGGTCGCCGGGCAGCCGGAACTCCTTGGGCAGCCGCACCGCCTGGCTCCTACCGTGCGTGAAGAGCCTCGCGATTCCCGTTTCCGCCATGGCGCCACCCTCGTGATAGATATCAAAAGTATATACCAACACGGTCCGTTGCGCGTTCCGCGTTTGGTCGCACCGCTGTGTTGAGGTGCAGCAGGAGCGGCCTGCCGGTAGGTGCAGCCGGTGTTCCGTGCGGTCATGCGCGTGGGCCACTTGGGCGCACGCCTCAGAGCACGCGGCGGCCCATCTCCTTGGCGGAATAGCCACCGAGGTCCTCGACCGAGGCCTTGAACCGGTCCGACTGGAGCAGCGCCCACAGCGGCGCGAGCTGAGCGCTGTCGAGCGCGCCGGGGGTGACCACCAAGTCGTAGGGTTCCCAGGTCACCGGCACGAAGCCGAGGCCGAGCGCATGTGCTGCCGCCATGATCCCCATTCCAGCGTCAGCCCGTCCGGAGGCGATCGCAGCGGCCACGGCGAGATGTGTGGGTTCCTCGCGCGCGTAGCCCTCGATGGCGTCGGGGGAGATGCCGAGCTGGCCCATGATGTGGTCGAGCAGCACGCGGGTTCCCGCACCGCGCTGCCGGTTGACGTAGCGGATGCCGGGCCGGGTGAGATCGGCGATCCCTTCCAGTCCGAGCGGATTCCCCGGCGCAACGATCAGGCCCTGCTCGCGGTGCACGAGCCGGATGATCGCGACGTCCTCAGCGTGCGCGCCGAACACCCTGTGCACGTACGGCACCGTGTAGTCGCCGCTTGCCGGGTCCAGCAGATGTGATCCCGCGATGTGGCACAGCCCGTCGCGCAGGGACGTGAGCCCGCCCAGCGAGCCCACGTTAGAGGACGCTAGCGTCACCATGGGGTCGTCAGCCCGCAAGGCTGATGCGGCCAGGTCGAGCACCAGGTCGTGTGAGCCGATCGCGACGATCGTGCGCGATATCTCGTGCAGGCCGCGCAGCAGTTCTACCTGGACCGCCGAGCCCGCGTGGTGTCCTTCGATCCCGGCCGGGACGACGAGCAGCCCGTCGGCCCGCACCAGGGATGTCAGCACGCCGGCGCCGCGCGGCAGCGGGGTCGCCACCAGCGTGTCGTGGACGACGCCCAGGCGCACGCGCACCCAGTCGTCCATGCCGAGTGGCGACGCGAGCTTGCGCGCGAGCCGCGCGGTCGCCTGCGGCCGGCGCCGTGGTGACGTGCCCGAAAGCTGCGCGAGCAACGGCTCGGCGAAAATGTCGAAGGTGAGAGCCGCTGACACCGGGTAGCCGGGTGCGCCGAGCACGGGAGTGTGCCCGACGACGCCAAGCACGACGGGATGCCCGGGCCGGACGGCGACCCCGTGCACGGCGAGCACGCCCTCGGCGGCAACGACCCTGGCCGTGTAGTCGTCACGCCCCGCGCTCGACCCGGCGACCACGATCAGCAGGTCGCACTCCTCTGCCGCCGTTCGCACGACAGCAGCTATCCGGTCGGGGTCGTCCGGCTCGATCGGCAGGCACCG
>JASHTT010000417.1 GCA_030040415.1 Streptosporangiaceae bacterium
TTCGGACTGAGACGACCTGGCAAGCGGTCTGCCGCGTGGGCGGCGAGCGGCGGAAGCACTTCGGCTGGCGCTCGGGGACAAGAGCCGTCAGGTGCCGCGAAAGGCGCGAACGGCGAGGACCACGCGAGTCCTGCGAAAGCCAACGAATCGTCCGAAGGCGGCTCGGCTGCCGCCAATAGTGGCGGAACGGCGGCTCAGACCGGGCAGCCGAAGCCAGGCAGGCGGGCCTTCGTGATCGGTGGCGTGGTTGCCTGCCTGGCCGGAGCTGCAGTCGGTTACGGAGCGAGCCAGCTGAGCTCGACGTCCTCGACGTCACCGAGCTCTGGCCCGGTGGCGACCGGGCCGATCCGGGTGCGGTCCATCACCCCGGCGGCCGGAGCCACCGGAGTCGACGGGGCCAACTCGATAGTCGTGAACTTCGACGAGCCCGTCGCGGCGAACACGCCTGTCCCAGTGCTGCACCCCAAGGTGCCTGGGACCTGGACTGCCCAGGGCAACTCGCTTGTCTTCACGCCAGCGACCGCACTCCCGCCGAACAGCAGCGAGACCGTGCAGCTCGCCGCCGGGCGGAGCGGGGTTCGCTCGACCGGCGGTGCCGCGCTGGCCAAGCCAATGACCGCGCACTTCACCACTGAGGGGTACTCGCAGGCGCGGCTTGCCCAGTTGCTCGGCGAGCTGGGCTATCTGCCGCTGACCTGGAGCCCGCAAGTCGTCGGCGCGGGCAAGATAGAGGTGCCGGAGGCGGCGCTGGAAGCGCAGAACACCTCGCAGCAGGCGCAGGCCTACAACCCGCCCGTCGGGACCTTCAACTGGGAGCAGGGCTACCCGTCGACCCTGACCGGCTTGTGGTCCGCCAGCCAGCCCAACGTGATCGTCCGCGGCGCGGTCATGGCGTTCCAGTCCGAGCACGGGATGACGGTCAGTGGCGACGTGACCCCTAAGTTCTGGGCCGAGTTGTTCCAGGCGGCGGCCCATCAGGACATGAACAAGAACGGCTACACCTACGCGGTGGCGAACAAGGGAAGCCCGGAAACCCTGACGGTCTGGCACGACGGCCGGCAGGTCATGCAGAGCCTGGCCAACACCGGGATCCCGGTCTCGCCGACGGTGGACGGCACGTTCCCCGTCTACCTGAAGCTGAGGTTCCAGATCATGCAGGGAACCAACCCCGACGGCAGCTCCTACGCCGACCCGGTGTCGTTTGTTGACTATTTCAACGGCGGCGACGCGGTGCACTACTTCCCGCGCGCGTCCTATGGCTGGCAGCAGAGCCTCGGCTGCGTGGAACTCCCTTACAACGACGCTGAGCAGGCATACCCGTACCTCACCTACGGGAGCCTGGTCACGGTGAGTGGCTGACGCGGGTGCAGCGCCTGGCGCGGCTGACACCGCTGAGGCAGCTGAGCGGCTCGTTAACGCCGCGTGAGCAGCTGGCTACTTATCGGCAGGTGTATCCGTTTCTTTACCTTCTGGGCCAGCCATACCGGACGCATCACATCTAGAGTCCGTTTAAAGTCCAGTCAGGACGTCCCGGTGTATGTCAATCGTGCACCGGGATAGTTGTGCTTGGCGCCTGCCGGCTGCCGCCGTCGGGTCATCACGGTAACCCCCGCGGAGGAGCCCCCTGTTGTCCTCACTGACCGACACGCGCGCCCGGATAGCTGCCGTCGCCGTCGTGATCGCGCTGATCTTGGTGGCCGGTGTCTGGATCGCCATGAACCACGCGTCGGCGCAGCAAACTGCCGACGGCAAGACTGGCCAGCACTCGCACAAGGCGGCCGGGCCGCTGCTGGTGGACTCGGTCACTCCCGCCAGCCAGGCGACTGGCGTTAACGGGACGAATCCCATCAAGATCAAGTTCTCCGTGCCGGTGGCGACTACAAGCCCGCTGCCCACCGTTCAGCCGCAGATTGCCGGGAGCTGGCAGGGCGCGGGGACCGACACGCTGGAGTTCGTGCCGGCCGTTGGGTTCACTCAGTACACCAAGGTCACGGTGAGCATCCCTGGCGGCGCGGCCGGGATGCGCTCGGCCGGCGGGGGCACGCTGGGCACCTCGGAGACGGTGTCGTACGAGACCCGCCGTTACTCCTCGGTCCGGCTGGATCAGCTGCTCGCGCAGCTCGGCTACCTGCCGCTGAACTGGTCAGCGGCAGCGGGCGCGACAGTCCCCGCATCGTCAGACGCGGCTGGCCAGCTTGCGGCCGCGTATGACGCGCCGCAGGGGTCGTTTACCTGGCAGAGCGGCTGGCCGTCGGAGCTGCATGAATTCTGGGATGGCGGATCCCCGTCGGGCCTGATGCTCCAGGGCGCCGTGATGCTCTTCGAGAACAACCACGGCCTGACGATGGACGGCATCGCTGGCAGGGAGGTCTGGAAGGCGCTGCTCAAGGCGGTCGCGGCCGATCAGGCGAACACGCTCGGCTACAGCTACGCGCTGGCCAGCGAGGGCAGCCCGGAGACGCTCACCGTCTGGCACAACGGGAAGATCATTCTGCACAGCCTGGCGAACACCGGCATCCAGGCCGCGCCGACCACCATCGGCACGGCACCCGTCTACCTGCGGTATTACTACCAGGTCATGAAGGGCACCAACCCGGACGGCTCGAAGTACGCGGACCCGGTGTATTACGTGTCCTACTTCCGGGCGGGCGAGGCCGTGCACTACTTCCCGCGCGGGTCCTACGGATTCCCGCAGAGCCTCGGCTGCGTCGAGCTGCCCTGGTCGTCCGCGAAGTACGTCTGGCCTTACATGAACTACGGCACCCTGGTCACGGTCGCGCCTGGCTCCCAGACGCCGGCGGGCAGCCCCGTCGCGAACTAGCTGCCCCCGATAGCATCGGGCAG
>JASHTT010000042.1 GCA_030040415.1 Streptosporangiaceae bacterium
TTGTCAACATAGATTGACGACATGAGCAACGAGGTGGCGCTGGCCGAGGCGGCCAGCGGGCAGGACCCGGCAGAAGGGCTGCGCGCCGCGCGCGCGCTCCGCGAACTGGCCGAGCGCCTGGAAACCCTGCAAGTGCGGAACGCCCGCGAGCACGGCTGGTCATGGCAGGAGATCGCCGTATTCCTGGGAGTCAGCAAGCAGGCCGTGCACAAGAAATACGCCGCGCTGCTGGCCCGTGGGTCGGCCCAGGGCGTCGGCCACCGCATGGCCAGAAGGCCGACAGGAGAAGGCAATGTTTGAGCGGTTCGAGCCTGCCGCACGACAGGCGTTCCTGGACGCGAGGAGCGAAGCCGGCACCGCCGGGCAGCGCAAGGTCCGCAGCGAGCACATCCTGCTCGGCCTCCTGGCTGAGCCCGGGCCGGCAGCAGACACGCTGACCGCGGCCGGCCTAGACCTGGGCGCACTACGGGCAAGGATCCCGCGGGGTAAGCACTTCACACCCACTGGCCTGGATCCTGATGCGCTCGCCGCCGTCGGCATCGACCTCGATGCGGTGCGGCGGGCGGCCGACGCTGCGTTCGGTGCGGGCTCGCTCGACATGGTCCGGTCCCCCGGCCTGCGCAGGCTAGGGCTCGCAGACGACGGGAAGGACGTGCTGGTGCGGGCGGTGCGGGAAGCTCAGCGGACCGGGCGGCGGCAGATCTCCACCGGCCACATGCTGATCGGCATCCTCGACCAGAAGCAGAACGGCGCGCTCACGCTGCTCGCCAGCAGTGGCGCCGACCGGGCCGCGCTGCGGGCGGACGTCGTCGCCAGGATGGCGCACAACCAGTGACCTCAGCATGATCCGGTAAAGTCCGGGTCGCAAAAACGATGCCGGATTTACCGGATCATGAAGGGCACCTAGGGGATCCCGAGACCGGCGACCACGATCATGCCGATCGCGGCGGCACCGAGGATGGCCGGCACCACGCCGCGGCGCAGCACCACCAGCCAGCCGGCCGCCAGCACAAGCACCGGCACCTGCCACAGGTGCGTCAGGGTCAGGCCCAGGCTGATTGCGGCTCCGCCGATCGCGCCGATCGCTGCCGGGCCGGCTCCGGCCAGGAACGCCTGGGCGTTCACGCTGCGCCGGAATCGGTCGAACCTCCGGCCGCCGAGCAGTACGAACGCGAACGAAGGCGCGAACGCGACGAGCGCCGCCAGTAGTCCGCCGGCCAGGCCCGCGGCGGCATAGCCGACGACTGCCGTCGTCAGTACCACCGGCCCGGGGGTGACCTGGCCGAGCGCCACCGCGCTGAGGAACTGCGCGCCGGTCATCCAGTGATAGGTGTGCACGGCGTCGTGCTGCATCAGCGGAATGATCACGAACCCGCCACCGAACGAGAGCGCGCCGACCTTGATCGCCACCCAGGCCAGCGACCCCAGCCCGCCGGCCGCAGCTGCGCCCTTGGCCAGCGCCGGTACCAGCCAGGCGCCAGGTCCGGAGGCCTGAGAGCTTGCTGGGCGTCGCGATTCCTCGCGCAGCCGGACTTGCCGGCGCACTGCCCACTCGGCAAGGCCGCAGCCGAGCAGCACCACGACGACGAACTGGCCGGCCAGATCGGCCGTCAGGGCGCCTGCCAGCGCATACACAATCCACCGCGCCCGGCCCGCGAGCGCCTTTCCGGCCCGCAGCCAGCTAGCCGGGATCAGGCCGACCGCGGCGCCGACCGCCACCGCGGGTACGGCCGCACCCGCGCCGGCCGCCGCCCCCGTCACCCACGCAGGCGGAGAGTGAGCGAGGAAAAGCACAGACAGCGCCAGGATGATGATCAAGCCGGGCACGATGAAGCACGCACCGCCGACGATGGCGCCGGCCACGCCCGCAAGGCGCCACGCGCAGAAGATCGCGAGCTGGGTGGACGCCGGCCCCGGCAGCAGCGACGTCGCCGCGATGCCGTCCTCGAACTCGGTCTCCGAGATCCAGTGGTTGCGTTGCACGCACACCCGGCGCAGCAGGGATATGTGCGCGGGTGGTCCACCGAACCCGGTGACCCCGATCCTGCCCCACTCGCGAAAGATCACCGCCAGCGAGACCCGGCCGGACGGCCGGGTCTCGGCCTCAGCCTGGGCCGGCTGCTGGCTCACTCGTCGGCCGCGGGTCTGGTCAGCACTTCAGCACAGTAACCACGTGGTCGTCGGATCCACCCGAACTGGCAGCTGAGATGACTGTCTGCCTACACCGATTGTCCGGCCGGGCGTGACGTAGCATTTCCTCCCCTAGTGGCGAGACTCTGCCGCTGGCATGCTGTCGTCATGGCCGACGAGCAGGCCGACCCGTATACCGAAGCCATCCGGCGAGGTTTTAACTTCGCCCATCAGATCGGCAGCGGCTGCCGTCCGGTGCACTTTCTTGTCGGCATAGCCGAAGGTGACGGGCCGGCCGCGCGGTCGCTGCGAACCGACGCCGACCCGTCGCTGCGGACAGTCGTCGCTGCGACCGGGGACACAGACGCAGCCGGGTACCTGCACATGCAGGCGCAAGAGACGGCGACGTCGTTCGCCGCGGCGCTCGGCCAACCGCCGAGCCCTGGGCACCTGCTTGTCGCGCTCATCGATCAGGGCACGGCCGAGGTCGTCGGGGCACTGCTCCAGGCAGGACTCGACCCGCAGCGAGTTCGGCGGACCGCGCTCATCGCCATCGGCGCTGCACCGGACGAGCCGCCGCTCAGGCTGCCAGCGGTGACGCCGGCGGG